>NZ_JAYSBG010000010.1:0-26627 GCF_041915505.1 Rhodoblastus sp.
GGCTTTACCACAACTTAAAATACTTTTTCCTGTCTTAATGAAGCCATTAAGGAATCGGAAACCTCACGCTGTTGTTATCGTCCCAATGGACGATTTGAAAACGTGAGAATAAACATGCGTATCGGCTCATCGAAGGACCTGAGCAACCAAACCCTGACCTCTCTCGGCAAGATCAGCGCAGCCTCGGACTGGCGCGGCGCGGGCGAGGACATCGACGCCCAATTGTTCCGCCTGAAAGCCCTGCATAAGCTGATGCGCGCCGCCGAGGATTGCGACGCCGACGCCTTGGTCGATGTAGATTACAGCGAGGAAATCCTGCCGCGCGCCGAACATCCCGGCGCCGCGCCGCTCAAGCGGGTCTGCGCCACCGCCACCGCGGTCAAGTTGAAATCGGCCTGAACGTTCCGGCCTTTCGCCACGAACGCCGCCTCCCCGGGCGGCGTTTTGCGTTTCGGGCTTATTTCGCGGGCGCGTTGGCCTCGTTGAAACCCTCCGGCCGCGCGGCGGGCGCGTGTGCCGGCGCCTTGTCCGGCGGGGCGGCGGGTTTGCGCGGGCCCTGGCGCCCCCGCAATGACATCAAAGCGGCGAGCGCCAGCCGGCTGAAGGCGCCGCCCAGCACCTCATAGCCGCCGCAATAATCGACCTGCGCCGGGCGCCAGCGGGTCTTGGAGACGTCGCTGCCGGTCGAGAGATTGAACAGCCGGAATTTATGGGCGATGGCCCATTGCATCGCCTCGGCGACCAGCGTGGTCATGACGCTGTAGCGGCTCCATTCGAGGTCATAGCCGCTGAAATACATATAAAGTTCGTCGCCGAGCCGGAAGCCGATGCGGCTCGCCACCACCTTGTCGGCGATGACGAGCTGGAAAATCAGCAGGTCGCCGCGCCGCGCGAGATCGTCGCAAAAGGCGCGCAGAAAGGCCTGGCTGTTGGCGGAGCCGAAGACGTCGGGGTGGCTGATGGTCTCGCGCGCGTCGGCGCGGCCGCGGTGCAAGGCGAAAAACACGTCGAGCGCGGCCGGCGCCGCCTCCGGCGTTTCGACCACCCGCAAAGTGAAAGCATGGCCGTCGCGCGTCAGCGAATTATAGCATTTGCGCAGGGATTCCTTGATGTTGCGCGAGAGCGAGCGCTTCAAGGCCTCCCAGCTCTCGGGCAATTCGAGATAGAACACCGACAGGTTCATTTCCGGCCCGGGCGCAAAGCCCTCGCCCAGAGCGCGGGCGAAACGGCCGGCCGGCACGCCGCGCCATTGGACGAAATCGGCCGGGCGGTCCTGCTTGAGCCGCGCCGCCAGAGCCGCGAGCGCGGCTTCGGCCTGGTCCGGGCGGCAGATCAGGCCGCGCCATTCGGTGATATAGGGATCGGCCCCGAAAAATTGCAGCTCGCGCGTCCGCGCCGGCCCATAGCCGGGACGATAAGTGACGAACATGGGCGCGACCGCCACCAGCGCGTCGGCGGAATCGCGCAAGGCGTAGCATTGGAGTTCATCGCGCGCGAAAAAACCGGCGCGGCGGAAGGCCGGCCACCAGTTCAGCGCCCATTCGGGCGAGGCGAAGGGCAGGCGCGGCGCCATGCCGGCGGCAAGCGCCTCCCATTCGGGCGCCAGACGCCGCAGCCCGGCGAGATCCTGGATTGTTTCGACGCTGAACAGTTTTCTGCTCCCTCACGCGGCGGAGCCCCGCCGGCCTTTCGCGGCGCGATCGTGCAACGCAAAAGCTAAGATCGCGTTGTTAAGACCGGCGAATTTCCCACGCCCGGCCACAGGCGCATCATCGCGCGATCCGGAAAGCAGTTCTTAACCATAATCGCCGAAGCTGCGAGGGTCGCGCCGGATTGAGCCGGGCTCGCGCGCGGCGACGCGTCTGTTTCAGCCGGGAACTTCATGACCTTTTCGCAGACCATGGCCACGGAAGGGCGAACGCTGCCCGCCGCGCCGGCGGAAGCGGAGGGATTCCGGCCCGACGGCGACAACCCCCCGCCCGGCGGGGCGGATCCCAACCCCAATCCTAATCCCTGGCGCGACGCGGCCGTCCTGCTGGCGCTTCAGGCGCGCCGGCGGCTTGGCATGGTCATCGCCGCGGCGGTCCTGTGCGGCCTTCTCGCCGGCCTCGCCAAGGTCGCGCTGCCAACCACCTATAAAGCCAGCGCGCAGATCCTGATCGACCCGCAGGAATTCCGGACGCTGGCCGACGACGCCCAGCCCGCCGCGCTCGACGCCAATGCCGCGATCAATTACGTCGAAAGCCAGATGGGCGTGATCGGCTCGGAACGCGTGCTGCTGCGCGTCATCCGCACTTTGGGTCTGGCGGGCGCGCCGCCGCAACCCGACGCCGACAAGGAGCCCGACGCGACCGACGAAAGCCCGGAGGCCCGCCGCGCGCGCGAGCTGGCCGAGAACAAGGCGCTGCTCGGGTTGCAGAAATCCATCGCCATTTCGCGCGCCGAGCGCAGCTTTCTGGTCAGCATCACCGGCTCGGACAAGAGCCCCGAGCGCGCCGCCCAGCTCGCCAACGCCGTGGTTCAGGCCTATGGCGACGTCAATGCGGCGGATCGCATGGCGGCCGCCCGCCGCCTCGCCGCCGATCTCAGCAGCCGCGTCGAGGACCTGCGCCGGCAGCTCGGGGAAGCCGAGACGAAATTGTTGGATTTCAAGGTTGAGCACAATCTTGTGGGCATCAACGACCGGGCGATCGCCGAGCGCCGCGTCTCGGAGACCACCGACGCCCTGACGGCGGCCGAAAATCGCGAGGCCCAGGCCCGCGCCCGGCTCAAGCAGCTTGAGACCGCGCCCGCCGATCTCGGCGCGGTCGCGGCCTTTGGTCCCGACCCGGAATCGCGCCAATTGCAGGTGCTGGTCGAAGGCCGCGCCGCCGCGCGCGGCGAACTCGAACAATTGCAGAGCACGCTGGGCGATCTCCACCCCGCCGTGGTCGCCGGCAAGGCCCGGCTGCGCGACTTCGACCGCCGCATCAGCCAGGCCGTCGAGGGCCTGCGCCGCTCCGCCCGGTCGCAGCTCGCCGAGGCGCAAGGACAGGCCGCGGCGCTGAACAAGAGACTGACCGATCTCGCCGCCGAATCGATCCGCGCGCGCGCCTTCGAGGCCCCGGCGCGTGAATTGGAGGCCGATATCGAGTCCAAGCGCAAGGCTCTGGTCGCGCTGCAGACGCGCTGGCGCGAGGCTGAGAACATGAGCCGGCGCGAGGCGCCGAATTTCCGCATCATTTCACCAGCCCGCGCGCCCAATGCGCAAGGCAAAACCGTTGGGGCGCTGCTGTGGACCATTGCGGGCGGCGTGATCGGCCTGGCGCTGGCGCTTGGCGGCCTCGCCGTGGCGGCCTTGTTCGAAGCGCCGCAAGAATCGCAGGAAAGGATGCGTTCCGAGGGCGAGCCCACTGCTTCGCCCCCCGCCGCCCGTCGCAAGGTGGATGCGCTTGCCGATTTGCCCGCGATCGATCCGACGCCGGGCGCGGAAGAGGACCCGGCCGCCGCCTTTCTCAGCGAGGCGTCGCGTCGGCCCCGCTCGGCCTATTCGCGCATGGTCCAGGCGGTTTACGATCGTCTGCTCGCCGAGGCCGAGCCGAATCGCGCGGAGGATGACGACCGCCCGCTGGTCGTTCTAGTCGCCGCGACCTGGCCTGAGGCTGGAGCCTCGACCTTCGCCGCCAATCTCGCCCGCGCCGCCGCATCCAATGGCGAGCGCGTCCTGCTGATCGACGCCCATAAGGCCCATCCGGTCCAGGACCGCGTGGCCGAAAAGGACGCGCCCGCGACCGTGATCGAGGCGGGCGGCCGCGAGCGCCCGCTGCTGCGGCTCGCGCCCTATTGGCAATCGCTCAGCCTGATTCCGTCCTGGCCCGACGAGGACCGGATCTGCGCGGCCATCGCGGAAAAGGGCCCGTTTGAAACGGTCGCCGGCCTCAACGGCCATTTCGATTTCGTCGTCATGGACGGCCCCGACGCCAGCGACGAGGAGGGATTGCGCGACCTGGCCGCCGCCGCCGACCAGATCCTGCTGGTCGTCTCCGACGAGCCGGGCGACGAGGCCGACGCGCCCGACCTGCTGCGCCGGATCGGCGCGCCGGACCGGGCCTTCTGCGCCCTCCTCCGCGCCGCGCCGCGCGCCCTGCGGCGGGCGGCCGACGCCGCCTGAAGCCGCTGTTAACCGCAGGCCGCGAAACTTGCCCGCAAAAACCCTAACGCGATTATTTTAGCAATCGCGCTGGGGGGCGCGCCGGGAAGGGAATTTTGCGTCATCGTCTGCTGAAATGGCTGGGCTGGTCCAGCATCGACGCCATCGGGCGCATCGCCATGCTCGCCGCGAGCACGGCGGTGCTGTCGCGCTGCCTCAGCCCGCGCGATTTCGGCGTCGCAGCCCTCGCTCTCACCGTGGTGACGCTGGCGAGCGTCGTGGTCGGCGCGCCCTTCGAGGAGGCCCTGGCCCAGCGCAAGGTGCTGCGGCTCGCCCATTTGCGCGCGGCTTTGTCCGCAAGCTGGCTGGCGAGCCTCGCCTGCCTGTTGCTGTCGCTCCCGCTCGGCGTCGCCATGGCCCATGCCTATGACGAGCCGCAATTCGTCTGGGCCTTGCCGCTCGGCATGGCCTCGATCTTCTTTTCCGGCCATTCCGACATTCTGACCGGCCTGATCCGCCGCCGCCGCCGCTTCGACGATCTCGCCCGCGCGACCTTGTTCGGCAACGCCATCGGCATAGCCGCCTCGGTGGTCATCGCTCTGTCCGGCGCCGGCGTGTTCGCTTTGGTCGGGCAAAGGCTATTGGTCTGCGCCGCCCGCGCCGTCCTGCTTCAGGCGCGCATGGACATCGTCATCTGGCCGAGCCGGTCGATCGGACATTTGCGCGACCTCGCGCGCTATGGCGGGCTGGCGCTGGTCGACCGGATGATGGACAATCTGACCTTTCTCGCCTTCAACACCATCGTCGGCGGCGTCTATGGCCTGAACACGCTCGGTTTTCTCAATATGGCGATGCGCCTGGTCGAGCCGATCCGCGGCGCCATCGGCGCGACCGTCCATAATATCGCCTTCTCGTTCTTCTCGCCCCTGCAGCACGATCCGGCGCGGCTGCGCGACCGCGCCGATGCGGTGATTTCCTATGCCTCTCTGGCGATTGCGCCGGTGTTCATCGGCCTCGCCGCCGTGACGCCGACCCTGCTGCCGCTGATCGCCGGCGCCGGCTGGGACCAGTCGATCGAGATCGCCATCTGTCTCGCGATCGGCAGCGCCATCGCTTTGCCGGCCCGGCTGGTGTTCACCGCGCTTTCGGCGCGGGCCCGGCCGGAATATAGCGTGATCGCCAATGTCGCCGGCGCGCTCGTGACCATAGCCGTGGTGGTCGCCAGCGTGGGGCTGGGGCCGTCTGGCGTCGGCATGGCGCGGGTCGCCGGCGATCTCGCCCAGGCTTTGATCGCGCTGGGCGTCTCGTCGCGCCTGCTCGGCTGGAGCCGGCGCGGACGCCTGCTCGCTTTGGCGCCGGCCTGGCTGCTCGCGGCGCTGATGGGCGTGCTGGTCGCCGGCTTGCAGAACGCCATGCCCAATATCGGCCGCCTCCCGCAGGTCGCCGCCCAGATCGGCGCCGGCGTGGCGATCTATGGCCTGTTTCTCGCGCTGTTCGCGCGGTCGCAACTCTCGGGCGTCGCGTCTCTCATGCACGGCGCCGGCAAGGCCGCCGAAACGTGACCGACGATCCCTCCGCGTCCCGCAAACGCATTCTGGTCACCGGCGCAGGCGGCTTCATCGGCTCCGCTTTGCTCGCGCCGCTCGCGCGCGACTTTGACCTTCGCGCCGGAACGCGTCGCGCCCGCCCGGCCACGCGCGCCGGCGTCGAAATCATCGCCTGCGATCTGGACAATGCCGCGCAACTGGCAGAAGCCGCGCAGGGCGTGGACCTTGTGATTCACGCCGCCTATGGCGATGAGAGCGCCATGCCGCGCCAGGCGGAAGATCTGCTGGCGGCGCTGGACAAGGCCGGCGTGGAAAATCTGCTCGCGTTCAGCTCCATCGCCGTTTATGGCGCGCGCCAAGGCCGCATCGGCGAGGACGATCCGCCGGAAGGCGCTCTTCCCGCCTATGCCGAGGCGAAAATCCGCTGCGAAACGCTTTATCGCGCCTGGGGCGCGGCCGAGGCGCGACGTCGCGTCATCGCCTTGCGGCCGGGAATCGTCTATGGCGCGGGCAGTCCGTTCTGGATCGAGAAAATGGCGGCGCGCATCCGCTCGGGTGGTTGGGGCGCCTTCCCGCGCGCGAACGGCCGGGCGGCGCTGATCCATATCGACGATCTCGCCCAACAGGTCGTCGCCGCGAGCCGGCTGCTGACCGGCGCGGGCCGCGACACCTTGCCGTCCTTCGTCGCGCTCAATGCCGTGGGGCCGGAAAGCCCAAGCTGGAACGCTTATTTCGAGGCGCTGGCGGAACGGCTCGGCCGCGCGCCGCTGCGGCGCTGGTCGGAAGCCGAGATCGCAACGCGGCAGGCTTTGGCTCTTCCGGCCAAGGCCGCGCGGAAACTCGGCCTGCCCTTGCCTGAAAGCCTCGCGCTGGCGCCCGGGCCGGGCGAAGTGAAACTGTTCGCGCTCGACGCCGATTATTCCGGCGCGGCGGCGGCGCGGCTGCTGGATTTTTCGCCACGCATCGGCCTCGAAGAAGGCCTCTCGCGCTGCGGACTCACGCCAGGCTGAAACGGCGCGCCGCGCGCGCCGGGAGGGCGAGGCGAACCGCGCCGCCTTCGGCTTGCGTCGGCGCCACGACCGGCGCGACAGCGTGGTTGGCGGCGTCAAAGCCGGACGCCGCCCGCACAGCCGGCGCGCGGCCGGACGCGATGGACAGCGCGACCAGAGCCGGCTTTTCGCTCTTGTTGATAGCGACAAGGCCTACCCGCCCGGATTTTTCGTCGCGCCCCGCGAACAAGGAAAGCGCCGCCGTCCCGCCCGCGACGGGCAAGGCGGTGTCGCCAAAAATCGCTCCCGAGGCGTCGGGCGCGCGATAGAGCCGGTAGGCCTCGCCGATAAAGCCCGCCAGCGAACCCCAATGATTGGCGAAACGGACGCCGAAACGCCCGAAACGGCCCAGAACGTCAGCGACGGCGAGCCCCGAGGCCACGAGCCCAGCGCCTCCGAAATTGAATTCGCCGAAGGACAGGTCCGTTCCGGGATAATTGTCGTCGACGATCTTTTTCAGGCTCGGCAGCAGCGGCAAAAAAAGGCCTTTTCGCGGGCGACAACCGAGCATGTCCGCAACCCAGCTGTCCTCACAAAAGCCGTCGTCGTCGAAGGAGCGCGGCGCATCGAGCAGCGCCGCCGAAAGGCCGGCATTCTCGGTGCGGAACAGGTCGCCGCGTCGGCTGAAGGGATAATAATGCAGGTCGAGGGCGTCGAGCAGGCGCAGGCCGGCGCGTCCGGACTCGCGCCGGAAGGCGTCGAGATAAGCGGCCAGGAACGAGCCGTAGCTCTTGTAATCATCCCAGTCCGGCGCCTTGACGAAATTGACATATTCCGTGGCGCCCCAACTCGCGGGGCCGAGCACCAGGGCGCTCGGATCGGCCGCCTTGATCGCCTTCGCCGCCTGCAAGGAGCGTTCGATCAGCGCGTGGATGGTCACCGGTTTGCGGACGATGCGGGGGTGCGTCTCGGGCCACAGGCCCGGCTCGTTGTCGAGATAATAGCCAAGCACGCCGCCCGAATCCGCGCGGCCGTGGCGCGCTATGAGCCGGTCCAGCAGAGCGGGAATAGAGACCTTGCCGCTCTCCCCTCGCCCCGACCAATCGATCGGCAGGAAGCGCGACGACGGCGCGGTCTGGGCCTCCGGAACCTCGCCGTCAAAATCCGCCGCGACGAAGCCGGCGAGCGGCAAGGTGAGCAGGCTGCGCGCGCCGACGCCGGCGCTATTGGCCAGAAACGCCTCCACCACCGCCCCCGGCGCCGACCATTGCGCCTTCGGCACGCCGAGCGTCTCCAGCAAAAAGGCGCCATTGGCGTGGAGGTAGTCCTTCCCGGCATTGGTGGCGTTGTTCAGCCAATTATAGGGCGTCATCAGATTGCCGCCGAGGCGGCGCTGGGTGACGCCCGCCTTGCGGTCGAAATCGACGCTGGGCGCGCCGCCGTCCATGGTCCCGATTTCATTCGCGCCATAGATGAAGGGGCTGATCGGGACGCCGACCGCCGTGTCGTCGATTCGAACGGTCAGCGGCGTTTCGGCGCTCGCGTCCCATCCGATGGCCCCCATGCCTCCTAAACAGAGGCCTGACAGCACAGAGCGGCGCGACAGGTGGAAACGGCTCACGACACCAGGCCGCGCCCGTAGAGAATGGGCCGGAAGCGAGGCGTCCAGAACATTTTGCCGAGTCCGCCGAAAGCGCGCGCGGCCAGTCTTTCGCGCGCCGCTTCGCCAAAAGGCGCGGCGAGCAAAGCGGCGGCGCCGAACACCACCGACTGGATCAGACCAGCGGCCATCCAGCGCGCGATCGCAAGCCGGTCGCCTGGCCGCGCCATGTCCTGCACGAAGACGCGGATCTGGCCGCTGAGGAATTTGCGCTTTTTCACATAGGCCCAATTGAGCCGACGCGGCGGCGCCCATTCGACCACCTTGGCGCCGCCCGCGAAATAGAAGCGTTTGCCGGCGAGAACCAGCCGCTGCAGCAGGAGGGAATCCTCACCGCCGATTTCATTGAGGCTGGCGTCGAAAATTTCGGCGCCCGACAGGCAGGACGCGCGATCGAACAGCGAATTATTGGTGCCGAGATAGGCCGCAAGGTCGGTGATATCGGCGCCGGAAGGCCGCGCGACGCGGCGTTCGAAAAAGGGCGCGAAAGGGCCGATGTCGCCGCCCTCGGCGCGGGCCTCGATGGCGCCGAACACCGCATCGGCCTCGCGCTCGCGCGCGACGCGCGCCAGCGAGGCCAGCCAGAGCGGGTCCGCGGTTTCATCATCGTCGAGAAAGGCCACCCAGCGTCCCTGCGCCGCCGCCACGCCGGCATTGCGCGCGCTGGCGACGCCCGGACGCGGCTCGCTGAGGTACAGCAGCGGAAAGGGGGATTGTTTCGCGAGGCCCTCGACCAGTTCGCGCGCATTGGCGTCGAGCGAATTGTCGACCACGATCAGTTCCGGCGCGAGGCCGTCCAGCCCCTGTTGCGCGAACAGGCTTTCCAACGCGCGCGCGAGCGGCGCCGGGCGGTTGAAGGTTGGCGTGACGACGCTGATCCGATCCATGGCGGCCCAAATGGTATCGCCGTTTCCGGCGGATATGATTTTTTTACGGGGCGAGAGTTAATTTTCGCGCCAACGCCAAATGGCGAGCCGGAAGAGCGGGATTTTCATGAGCCTGGCCGGAAACAGCCTGTCGATCTCCACCGCGCCGCGCGCCGCGCGGACGGACTGGATCGCGCGCGCCCATGACGCCTTGCTGATCGGCTATCTGCTGTTCACCTTCATCGGCACGCATCCGCTCGCCGCCGCCACCGCCACGCCGGAGGAGCGCCTCGCCGGCAGCCCGCTCGACCGGCTGCTGCTGCCGATGATGACCGTCATCGGGCTTGGCCTGATCTGGGCGCGACGCGAGGCGGCCTGGGAGACGGCGCGCGCCAACAGGCTGCTGCTCGCAGTCGTGCTGTTCTGTCAGGCAAGTCTGATCTGGTCGAATTATCCCGATCTGACCCTGCGGCGCGCCATGCTGCTGCTGTTCGTCACCGCAATCAGCCTCGGCCTCGCCGCGACCATCAAGGACATGCGCGCCTTTCACGCCCGGGTGTTTCAGGCGCTGGTCTTCGTCATTCTGGTCAATCTGGCGGCGACGGCGGCCTTTCCGGCGATAGCCGTCACCGATATCGGCGTCGCCGGCATTTACGGCCAGAAAAATCCGGCCGGCATGGTGGCGATGATCGCCATGATCGTCTGCGTCACTTATGCGTTCGGCGCGCGGGGCGCGGGCGAGGCGATGGTCGGCGCGCTGGGCGCGGCGATCAGTTTCTTCTTTCTCGTCATCACCCGCAGCAAGACCTCGCTCGGCCTGACCCTGCTGGCGCTCGCCATCGGCTTCCTGTTCTGGCTCACGCAAAGGCTGGGCTTTCGTTTCGCGCTGCTGGCCTTGGCCGGAATCGCGCTTCTGCTGGCTGGCCTCACGGGACTTGTGGTCGCCAGCGATTTCGATTTCCAGAAAGTGCTGGGCGCCTTTGTCGCCGACACCTCCTTCACTGGGCGCGACGAATTATGGGGCTTCGCCTGGCGCTCGGCGCTGCAAAATCCGTGGTTCGGCCACGGTTATGGCGCGTTCTGGGATGTCGGCGCCGTCAATGATCCGCTCGCCAAGCTGGAGCCCGGCACCTGGCTCGGCGACGTCCAGATCGGCATCATCAATCAGGCCCATAACGGCTATCTCGAATTATTCCTCCATATCGGGATTCCAATGACCATCGCCGCGGTTTGCGCCGTTTTCGTCGCCCTTGGCCGCGCGACCGGCCTCGCGATCACGACCCGGGGCGGCGCCGGCGGCCAAGCGGCTTACGGCATGATCGCGCTGACCCTGATGCTCTATCTGCTGCACAATCTCACCGAGGCGACGCTGATGATGCGCGGCGCGCCTTTCGCCAATCTCGCTTTGCTGTTGTGCTTCGCCAGCGGCCGGCGCTTCGGCGCCGACAGGATGTCGCGCCATGCCCGCTGAAGCGCCCAGCCTCGCCATCGTCCTTTGCACGTTCAAGCGCCCGGATTTGCTGCGTCGCGCTTTGCGCAGCATAAAGGCGCAAGAGGCGCCTGCTGGAGGGTTCGGCGGCGTCACGATCCATGTGGTCGACAACAGCGACGAAGGCGACGCGCGAGCTATTGTCGCTGAAGAGGCGCGGACAAGCCGCTGGCCAATGGTCTGGCTGGAGGCTCATCCGGCCAATATTTCGGTCGCGCGCAATGCGGGGGTGAAAGCCGGAACGGAAGATTTCGTCGCCTTTGTCGATGACGATCAGGAGCTTGAGCCCGGCTGGCTCAAGGCTTTGTTTGACGCGACAGCCCATTCCGGCGCCGACGCCTGGATCGGCCGGGTGATCGGCCAGTTCGAGACGCCGGAGCGCGCGACGCCGACGATCCGTGGCCTGTTCTCGCGCGAGCTTGACGCGCCCTCGGGCCTCGAACTATTCGCCTTCGGGCCGCAAAAGCGCGGCGACATCAGCCTCGCCACCAATAATTGCGTGTTCCGCCGCGCAACCTGTCTCACGGATGCTTTGGTGTTCGATCCGGCTTTCGGCCGGGGCGGCGGCGAAGATTACGATCTGTTCTGCCGGCTGCAGCGGCGCGGGCGGCGCTTCGTCTGGCTGCCCGAGGCGGCGGCGCGCGAATTCGTCCCGGCCGCGCGCTGCGACCGCGCCTATATGCGCCGGCGCGCTTTTGCCGGCGGGCAGGCCTTTGCCGAAGCCATCGCGCGCGGCGGACGCAGCCCGGCCCTCGCGCGCTGGGCGATCCGCGCCAAGGCCTGCGTTCAGGCGGCGCTGCTCGCCCTGCGGCTGCCGATAGCCCTGTCAGGGGACGAACCTGCGCGGGCGGATTATTCCTTCCGCTGGGCCGGCGTGCTCGGCAAATTATCCTTCGGCGAAATTCATCCGCTCTATCAGTCAGGCGACCAGCGGCGGTCCTGAAGCCGACGCCGAATCCTGCAACGCCGCCTGCGCCGCCACGCGGTCCAGCAGCTCCAGCCTTTTTTCAAAGCTCATCAGCGCTGTGGACTGGATCAGGCAGGTGAGGTGATGCGGCTCCAATGCACGCACAAACGCCTGCTCCTCCTCCGGCGTTTCCGGCTCGATGTCCCAGATTCCGTGGATGGGCGAGGAGGGGTCAATGAAATGGCCGGCGGCCGCCACCCCCAACGACTCCACGAACAGGCCGTAGAGCGTATATTCGGAGAAATGCGGCTCGCGCGCGAGAATCCTGCGCCAATCGTCGCCGCCGACCTGCTCGATCCGCTGGATCATCCGCCGCACGATCGAGCGGCGCCAGACCACGCACAAACCGATATAATCGCCCGCCACGATCGCCGCCGGGTCGAGCCCGAGCAGGCGGCAGGCGACCGCGCGCCACAACACATGGGTGTCGCGGCTTTCGGCCTGCGGGTTGCGATAGAACCGCACCGCGCCGTCCGCGCGCTGGAGAAATTCCGGCGGCAACGGCCGGATGAACACGCCGTCGCTGTCGACATGAAGCACGATTTCGGTCGGGCTGTCGGCGGCGGCTGAAATCTTCATGATCTGCTGCGCGATCCAGCCGCGCACCGGCGGGCCATAGAGATTGAAATAGATGTTTCGGCGCGGCAAGTGCAGCAGGTCACGCAGGCGCGGTCCCGGCATGGGGATTTTTTGCAGCCAGAACGGCAGCAGGTCGCGATCCTGCGAACCTATGATCCGATGGGCGTTGGCGAGCGGGGCGAACAGAGCCTTGTCGCGCGTCGGCACGAACAGGCGATGCGCCATGCCCGGCGACGCGAAACGGTCGAGGCTCTCGCACAGCAGCCGGCAATAGGGCAGATCGCCGCTATAGGACAGTGTGAGGATGCTCGCATCGAGCGACTGGCGGCTCATCGCGCCCAATCCATCGGCGCGATGGGGGCGAAGGCGGATTCCACCAAAGCCGGGCGAGGAAAACGCTCGGGATATTGCAGCATTTCGGTGACCTCGGCGATGTGAACCGCGAAATCGGCGTCGAGCCGCGTCGGACGACTGGCCCGGATCGCCTCGGCCAGTTCGGCGATTCCGCGCGCGAAATCCATGGTGGGCTCGCCGCGTTTAGGTTTCATGGCCGGCGGGCGGACCATCGGCAGCGGCTTGGCTGCGCCGAGCCCCCCGAGCCGGCGTTCGAGATAGCGCGCCAACCGTCCCTGCGAAACGCCGCGCCGCGTCACCGGGCAGGCGTAATCCCAGGGCTCGCGGATTTCCAGCGTCCCCTCTTCGCCGATCACGCGCAGCCGATGATCGTAAGGCGCGACCACCGAATTGGTCACGCGCGCGACCACGCCGCCGTCGAACTCGATCAGGCCCACGGAGAAATCCGGCGCGGGATGCGGCAAAGGCTCGTCCGTCTGTTTATCGGCGACCAGCAAGGCGGAAAAGGCCGTGACACGGCGCGCGGGGCCGAACATCGCGCAGAGCAAAGTCAGCACATAGCCGGCATGTTCGAAGGTGCAGCCAATCTCGAATTCGCCATGCGCCGGCCAGGGCTTGCCGGACCGGCTGAGCCAGTTGCGATAATCCGCCCGGTGGATCATGCCGTCATCGAGTTCGGCATAGACCAGGCGCGGCGCGCCGATGGCGCCGTCGCGCACGGCCTTCCACAAGGTCTGCGCGCTCTCGCCGAGCAGATTGCACGGCGCCGCCGCAAGGCGCAGGTTTTTCGCCGCCGCTTGCGCCCGCAGAGCTTTGGCCTCGTCGCGCGTCATGGCGAGCGGCTTTTCGGAATAGACATGTTTGCCGGCGTCGAGCGCGGCGAGCGTGACCGGGGCGTGATTATGCGGATCGGTGGCGTTGACGACGATCGCCACCTCGGGATCGGCCAGCAGCGCCTCCAGCGACCCATAGGCGCGCTCGCCCCAATGGCGGCAAAAAGCCTCCAGCCGCGCGGAATCGCGATCGAAGGCGCCGCGCAGGCGCAGGCTTTCCCCATGCAGGGGCAGGCAGTGACGATAGGCGTCCGCTATATAGCCGCATCCGACGATGGCGACGCCGATGGGTTCGGTCATGTCTCTTTCCGGGCCGAAAACTTCGGCCGAGAGACTAGGCGGCCGCCCTTAAGGGCGCGTTACGGCGGCCTCAGCAGAAGGCGGCGCGCAGCCGGTTCATCTGCTCTTCCAGCGGGCTGCCGGCCGGCGCTGCGGCGGGACGCTCCGGTCCGAGATAAAGCAATTGATCGAGATGAATGATGCGCGCCTGAAGGCGCATGGATTCGCAGACGAGATCCCGCAGGGCCTGCGGCAGGCGAGGAAAAACCTCCGGCGAGGCCGCGCTTTCCTGATAGGACAGCCTGACCTTGCGCTTTTCCGAGGCCGCTTCCTCCGGGGTGAGTTCGCCGTCGTTCACCGCGCGTTGCAGCAGCAGCCACGAAGCGAGCTGCATCAGCCGGGTCGTCAAGCGCATGCTTTCGGCGGCATAGGCGAGCGATTCGGCGCGGGGCAAGGCGCGGGCCTCTTCCCGGCCCGGCCCGTCGAGATAGGACGCCGCGTCCTCGACAAGCGTCATGCCTTCGCGGAACATCGCCTTGAAGGCTTCGGAAGCCGCAAGGCGCTGCGCGAAAGAGACTGGCTCTTCGTCAGGATTTATCCGCCCCATGCGCCCACCTCGACCATTCTCCCGCCTCGAAACACGATACGGATCGCCCGCTTGCCGTGACAAGCGAACAATAGCGCCATTCCGGGCGCTGTGGTGGCGGAATCGCTTTTAATGTTAATCGGGTCGGGGGCGTGCGGCAGTGCGCGCGGAACAGGCGGCGCGCGCGGGGCTCCTGCCGGGAGCCGCTCCAGTTCGCGACCAAAGCGTTAAGATCGCGTCAACGCCGCGCCGCACGCTCTCATCCATATCGGGACGCGCGCGTCCCTTCCGGGACAGGCTCATTTGCGGAAAAAGGCGTCGGCCGCCGCGCGCGAGGCGCTTTTTCCCTCCCGCGCCGCTTCAAGCCGGGCGATTTCCGCGCGCAACAGCGCGATGCGCTCATCGAGCTCATCGACGGACAGGGCGTCGAGCGGTTCGCCGAGCTGGTGCCGACTTGGCGCCGGCTTTTTCGGCGCGAAAAATTCGTCCTCTTCCCTGGCCATGATTTTCCCTTCCGGCGCCAAAAGATAATGGGACATTTCGACGAATAATTTGCCTTTCCCCGGCGCGCGCTCTATATTTGTGCAATTCCCGTCATAAATGAAACGTGAGGCTGCGCCTCGGCCGGGCCGGAGCGCGAAGACGCGCGCCCGACGGCGGAGCCCAGAGATTCCAGAAGAGATTCCAGGAGAAAAAAATGAGCAATGCGCCGCTCATGCCCAAGGCCACGGCCGTCTGGCTGGTCGAAAACACCTCGCTGACCTTCGATCAGATCGCGGAATTCTGCAAATTGCATCCGCTCGAAGTCAAGGGCATCGCCGATGGCGAGGTCGCTTCCGGCATTCGCGGCCATGACCCGATCACCTCCGGTCAGCTCACCCGCGAGGAAATCGAGCGGGCCGAGAAGAACCCGTCGCATCCGCTGAAGCTGGCGGTGTCGAAAGTCCGCCTGCCCGAGGCCAAGCGCCATCGCGGCCCGCGCTACACCCCGCTGTCGCGCCGCCAGGACCGCCCCAACGCCATTCTCTGGCTGGTGCGCAACCATCCCGAGCTGAAGGACGCGCAGATCATGCGCCTCGCCGGCACCACCAAGACCACGATCGCGGCGATCCGCGACCGCACGCACTGGAATTCGTCAGCGCTGACCCCATTGGACCCGGTGACGCTCGGCCTGTGCTCGCAGATCGATCTCGATTTCGAGGTGCAGCGCGCCTCCAAGGATCGCCCCGCCCTCGCGCCGGATCAGGGCCCGACCCTCGTCCCGGCCGAGGAGACGACGCAGCCCTATTATTACGAGCCGACCTCGCACGAGGACGTCTTCGGCTCCAGTCCGAAGAAGGAAGAAGCCGAGGAGGAGGAGATCGACGTCGAATCCGTGTTCGGCAAGCTCAAGGATCTGAAGACCAAGGAATAAGATGGCTTCCCGCGCAGCCGGGAAGCCATTAGGAACGAATGTGACGCCGAACTGACGCGAGGGATTCGCGGTGGGCGCGGCGCGCCCACCGCGAGACGAAAAATGGCTTCGATCCGCATTCTCGGCGTCGATCCCGGCCTGCGCCATACCGGCTGGGGCGTGATCGAGGCCGAGGGATCGCGCCTCGCCTTCGTCGCCTCGGGCGCGATTCATTCCAAGACCGGCGAGCCCCTCGCCGAACGGCTGCGAGCGCTGCACGAGGGCCTCGCCGCCGTCATCGCCGCCCACCGCCCCGACGAGGCGGCGGTGGAGGAAACTTTCGTCAATCGCGACCCGCAATCCACGCTCAAGCTCGGCCATGCGCGCGGCATTGCTCTGGTCGTGCCGGCGCTCGCCGGGCTCGAAGTGCATGAATATGCCGCCAATCTGGTGAAAAAGACCGTGGTCGGCGCGGGCCATGCCGAAAAGACGCAGATCGCCATGATGGTGAAAGTGCTGCTGCCGCGCAGCGAGGCGCTCAGCCCGGACGCGGCGGACGCCCTTGCCGTCGCCATCTGCCACGCCCAGCATCGCGGCGCGCGCAAAAGGGCGGCGGCGCTGGCGGGTAAATGATCTTCCTTTGTTCGCGCAGCGATGAAACTTCGCTAAACTATCGGCGACGCGATTCGGCGCGAGCGGAAAATGATTGGCAAACTCAAGGGCGTAGTGGATTCGCTGCACGAGGATCACGTGATCCTCGACGTGCATGGCGTCGGCTATGTCGTCTCCTGCTCCGCCCGCACCCTGCAAAAGCTGCCGCGCGCCGGCGAGGCCGCCGTTCTGGCGATCGAGACGCAGGTGCGTGAGGACGCCATCCGCCTGTTCGGATTCCTCAGCGACGCCGAGCGCGACTGGTTCCGCATCCTGCAGAATGTGCAGGGCGTCGGCTCCAAAGTGGCTTTGGCCATTCTCTCGATCCTGCCGCCCACTGAGCTGACCTCGGCCATCGCCTTGCAAGACAAGGCGGCGGTATCGCGCGCGCCGGGCGTGGGGCCGAAACTGGCGGCGCGCATCGTCGCCGAATTGAAGGACAAGGCCGGCGCCTTCGGAACCGTGGATGCCGGCGCCATCGCACTCGCCGGCGCGGATGACGCGCCGGGCGGCTCGACCGCCGCACAGGAGGCCATCTCCGCCCTCATCAATCTCGGCTACGCCCGCCCGCAGGCCGCGACAGCCATAGCCGCCAGCCTCAAGGCCTTGGGTGAAGGCGCGGAGACCCCGGCGCTGATCCGGCGCGGGCTGAAGGAACTGGCGCAATGACCCCGCCCGCCGCCCGCATGGTGACGCCGGAAAAGCGCGAGGACGACCTCGAAAGCTCGATCCGTCCGCTGACTTTGGCCGATTTCACCGGTCAGGAGGCCGCGCGAAAAAATCTCAAGGTCTTCATCGAAGCCGCCAAGGCGCGCAAGGATGCGCTGGATCACGTGTTGTTCGTCGGCCCGCCGGGGCTGGGCAAGACGACGCTGGCGCAGATCGTCGCGCGCGAGCTTGGCGTCAATTTCCGCTCGACCTCCGGCCCGGTCATCGCCAAGGCCGGCGATCTCGCCGCGCAATTGACCAATCTCGAAGAACGCGACGTGCTGTTCATCGATGAAATCCACCGGCTCAATCCGGCGGTCGAGGAAATCCTCTATCCCGCCATGGAGGATTTCCAGCTCGACCTCATCATCGGCGAGGGGCCGGCGGCGCGTTCGGTCAAGATCGATCTCGCCAAATTCACCCTCGTCGGCGCCACCACCCGCGCAGGCCTGCTGACCACGCCCTTGCGCGACCGGTTCGGCATTCCGATCCGGATGAATTTCTACAATGTCGAGGAATTGCAAAGCATTGTGGCGCGCGGCGCCCGCGTCATGAATTGCCCGATGAGCGAGGACGGCGCCAACGAGATCGCGCGGCGCTCGCGCGGCACGCCGCGCATCGCCGGACGCCTGCTGCGCCGCGTGCGCGATTTCGCTTTGGTCGACGGCGATTCCATCGTCACCCGCGAAATCGCCGACCGGGCGCTGAAATTGCTGGATGTCGATTCCATCGGCCTCGACCAGATGGACCGGCGCTATCTCGACATGGTGGCGATCAATTTCGGCGGCGGCCCAGTCGGCATCGAAACCATCGCCGCCGCTCTGTCCGAGCCGCGCGACGCCATCGAAGACATTATTGAGCCCTATCTGCTGCAGCAGGGTTTTTTGAACCGCACCCCGCGCGGCCGCATGTTGACGCCGCTGGCGTTCCGGCATCTCGGGCTGGCCGTCCCGGCGCAGGCGAATGCGCCGCAGGGCGGGCTGTTCGACGACGAACCCTGAGCCCGCGACATGCCTTCCGCCTCCGCCCTCGCCGCTTTCGCCGCCGCCTCCCTCCTGCTGGCTCTGGCGCCGGGCCCCGACAATCTATTCGTGCTGGCGCTTTCCGCCTCGCGCGGCCCCAGGGCCGGGCTGATGACCACGCTCGGACTCTGCGCGGGGCTGATCGTCCATACGGCGGCGGTCGCGCTGGGCGTCGCCGCCTTCGTCGCAGCCTCGCCCGTCGCCTTCACGACGCTGAAAATTCTCGGCGCGGCCTATCTCGTCTATCTGGCTTTGGGCGCCTTTCGCGCCGGACCGGCGACTTTAAGCTCGGAGGCGGCGGCGGAAAAGCCGGGCGCTTATTTCTGGCGCGGCGTCGCGATGAATGTCGGCAATCCGAAAGTGGCGCTGTTTTTCCTGGCCTTCCTGCCGCAATTCGTGACGCCCGGCGCCGGAAGCGCCGTGATCCAGATCATCGTTCTCGGAATGATCTTCCAGTTCTGCGCCTTCATCGTCTTCACATTGATCGCGCTCGGCGCGGGCCGGATCGGCCTCTGGCTGCGCCGCTCGCCGCGCGCGCAAATCATCCTCAACCGGCTGACCGGCGCGCTGTTCCTCACTCTGGCGGCGCGGCTTGCGACAAGCTGATGGCGAAACGAGACTGATCGGATGAAAGCCCCCCACACCTTTCCCATCCGCGTCTATTTCGAGGACACGGATTTCACCGGCCTCGTCTATCACGCCAATTATCTGCGCTTCATCGAGCGGGCGCGCACCGAAATGCTGCGCGACTTCGGCTTCCATCAGGGCGCGATTCATTCCGGCGAAACCGGCGACGCGCTGTTTTTCGTGGTGGCGCGGATGCAGATCGAATTTCTGCGCCCGGCGCGAATGGACGACTTGCTGACCGTCGAGACGCGGCCCACCCGCATCACCGCCGCGGTGATCGAACTGGAGCAGATTGTGCGCCGCGAAACGGATATTCTGTTCACCGCCCGCGTCCTGATCGCCGCTCTGGCCGACGGCAAGCCGCGCCGGCTGCCACGCGAAATCCGCGAAAAGCTGGCGCAGGCCGAGACTTAAGCTGCGGACTTGCGCGCGATCGTAACCTGCTGTTAACCATAGCGCGGGCTTAACTGCCCTTCAGGACCCTCACGCAGCTTTCGCCACGCTGGGCCGCAGAATTGACCGATTTGCACGGCAGATGTTCGCGCGCGCAACAAGCCGCCCGCCCGCCGCTGGATTTGCGAGGACCGCCTTCATGAATGAAATCGCCGCAACGCCTCTCGTCGCCGCAGGGCCGGAGGGCTCAGTCTTCGCCATGTTCTGGAGCGCCTCGATCGTCGTCAAACTGGTGATGATCGGCCTGCTCGCAGCCTCCGTCTGGTGCTGGGCCATCATCATCAACAAGACCCTGCTGATCCGCAAGGCGCGCGCCGCGATCGAGGAATTCGAGACCGTGTTCTGGTCCGGCAATTCGCTGGAGGACCTTTATCACTCGCTCTCGGCGCATCCGACCACGGCCACGGCGTCGCTGTTCGTCGCCGCCATGCGCGAATGGAAGCGCTCGTTCCAGAACGCCCACGCCTCTTTCGTCGGCCTGCAGTCGCGCATCGAAAAAGTGCTCGATGTGTCCATCGCCCGCGAGGTCGAAAAGCTCGAATCCAACCTGCTGGTGCTGGCGACCGTGGCTTCGGCCGGCCCCTTCATCGGCCTGTTCGGCACGGTCTGGGGCATCATGACCTCGTTCCGCTCCATCGCGGCCTCGAAAAACACCTCGCTGGCGGTGGTGGCGCCGGGCATTGCGGAGGCTCTATTCGCCACCGCCATCGGCCTGTTCGCGGCCATTCCCGCGCTGATCGCCTATAACAAGCTCTCCGGCGACGTCGCCAAGACCCAGGCGCGGATGGAGAGTTTCGCCGACGAATTCTCCGCCATTCTCTCGCGCCAGATCGACCAGCACGCCGGCTCGCGCAACAACGCGGCCTGAGGAGACGACCATGGGCATGTCAGTCTCCGCGGGCGGATCGGGCGGACGGCGCCGGCGCGGCGTGCCGCGCTATCGCGCCATGGCCGATATCAATATGACGCCTTTCATCGACGTGATGCTGGTTCTGCTGATCATTTTCATGGTCGCGGCGCCGCTTTTGTCGTCGGGCGTGCCGATCGACCTGCCCGCCACCAAGGCGGGCGAGCTGAATATCGACAAGAAGCCGATCGCGGTGGCGATTGACGACCACGGCGACATTTTCCTGATGGATCAGAAGATCGCCGACGCCGGTCTGATCGACGCCGTCAAGGCGCAGGCCAAGGACGGCGCCGACGAACGCATCTATGTCCGCGCCGCCAAGACCGTGCCTTACGGCCGCGTCGCGGAAATCATGTCGGACCTGACCGCTGCAGGCTTCAAGAAAGTCGCGCTGGTGACGACGACGGAGAACAAATAGGTCTTGGCGAAGTGAGATTCTCGCGCTCGGAACCGGGATTTCTCCTCTCGGCGGCGGTCCATGCCGGGCTGCTGGCCTTTCTGCTCGTGCATTTTTCGCAGGAGCCGAAATTCGAGGACGCCCAGGAGGCCGTTCCGGTCGAGACCATCAGCGAAAGCCAGTTCCACGAGATCATGAAGGGCGAGAAGGAGGCCAAGCCGGCGCCGAAACCGCGCGTCGACAAGGTCGCCGATGTGAGCGAGACCAAGCCGACGCCGCCGACGCCCGAGGCCAAGCGCGACATTCCGACCCCGCCACCGCCGCTGAAGCGCCTGCCCGACCCGGGCGAAGCCGACGAGGCCCAGCCGTCGCCGCCGATCCCGCCGGAGCGCCCCGCTCCGACGCCGCCGCCTCCTCCGCCGCCTCCGGTCAAGCCCGCCCCGCCGCAGGAGACCAAGCAGGAGCCGGACAAGGACGACGCCGAAGTGGTGAAGCCGAAGCCGCCGCCCAAGCCGCCGGAAAAGCCGCCGGAAAAGGCCGAGCAGAAGCCGACGCCGCCGAAGCCGCCCGAGAAGCCCGCGCCCAATCCGACGCCCAAGGCGGCGGAAAAGCCGATTCCTGCGCCGCCCAAGCTGGATGAAGTCGCCAAGCTCCTCAAGGAAGCCAAGGACAAGGAGCCGGCCAAACCCGTCGACAAGCCGGCCGCCAAACCGAAATCCGGCGACGAAAGCGCGCCGCCGCATCGGTCGACCGATCGCGCCGAACTGGACAAGCTGCTGAGCAAGGAGGCCCCTGAGGCGAAATTCGCCACCGGCCGCGAGCTGAGCCGCACCGCCGCGCTGGGCGCGCCCAACGCCACCGGCGCCAAAATGTCGCCCTCGCTGTCGGATGCGCTGAACGGACTGCTGCAGGAGCAGTACAAGCAATGCTGGAGCTATCTGCCGCTCACCGGCGGGCAGCGCTATATCGCCAAGGTGCGGGTTTCGTTCCTGCCGGACGGCTCGCTGGCCGCCCAGCCGGTCCTGCTCAACCCGCCGTCCGATCCCGCCTTGCGCGGCCTCGCCGAGAGC
This sequence comes from Rhodoblastus sp., assembly GCF_041915505.1. Taxonomy (GTDB): domain Bacteria; phylum Pseudomonadota; class Alphaproteobacteria; order Rhizobiales; family Beijerinckiaceae; genus Rhodoblastus. Next base: position 21,507 of record NZ_JAYSBG010000010.1, read on the forward strand.
GCCATGCGGGCGGTGCGGCGCTGCAATCCCATGCGCATTCCGCCCCAGTTCCGGCCCTATTACGATCAGTGGAAGGATTGGGTGGTCGGATTCGATCCCGAGATTTTGAATTAGCGTCATAAAGCGGACGTAACAGCGCCTCGCGCGAAACCTTCAGGATGAGCAAGCCATGTCCCTCGCCCCCAGCCGCCGCGCCGCCGCCGCTTTGTTCGGCGGCCTCGCTCTCAGTCCATTTCTTGGCCGCATTTCGCTCGGCCAGCGCACGCTTGACGTTCGTGGCGGCGGCAATTTCACCCCGATCAATGTCGCGGTCATTCCTTTCGCCGGCGACGGCGGCCCGGCGATCACCGGCATTATCGTCAATAATTTCAAGCGCTCGGTGTTTCTCAATCCGATCGACGCCGGCGCCGCCGCGGGCGCGGTCAATCCGGACGCCGCGCCCGATTTCGCCGCCTTCAAGGCGCTCAACGCGCAATATGTGGTGGCCGGGCGCTCCGGACGCGGGCCGGACGGCCGCATGAAGACCGAATTCCGGCTGTGGGACGTCGGGGCCGGCAATCAGGCCGCCGGCCAGCAATATGTCACCGATCCGAACAATTCGCGCCGCGTCGCCCATATCGTTTCGGACGCGATCTTCACCAAGGTCACCGGCGAAAAAGGCTTTTTCGACACCCGCATCGCTTTTGTCGATGAGAGCGGCCCGCGCGAAAACCGCCGCAAGCGCCTCGCCATCATGGACCAGGACGGCGCCAATGTGCGCTATCTCACCCGTGGCGAGGATCTGGTGGTGACGCCGCGCTTCTCGCCCAATTCGCAGGAATTGACCTATATGTCGTTCGGCGCGGAGGATCCGCGCGTGTTCCTGCTCAATATCGACACCGGACAGCGCGAAGTGGTCGGCAATTTCCCCGGCATGACCTTCTCGCCGCGTTATTCGCCCGACGGCCAGCGCGTGGTGATGTCGCTGGAGCAGAACGGCGTCGCCAATCTCTACAGCATGGACCTGCGCACCCGCACCACGACGCGGCTGACCGATTCCTCGGCCATCGACACTTCGCCATCCTATTCGCCGGACGGCTCGCGCATCGTGTTCGAATCGGATCGCGGCGGCACGCAGCAGATTTACGTGATGAGCGCGAGCGGCGGCGGCGGCACGCGCATTTCCTTCGGCGACGGGCGCTATTCGACGCCGGTCTGGTCGCCCAAGGGCGATTACATCGCCTTCACCCGGCAATCGAACGGCAAATTCGGCATTGGCGTGATGAAGCCCGACGGATCGGGCGAACGCATCCTGACCGAAGGCTTCCACAACGAGGGGCCGACCTGGGCCCCCAACGGCCTGTTCGTGATGTTCTTCCGCAATGGCGGCGGCGGGCCGAAACTGTTCATGTCCGACGTGTTCGGACGCGCCGAATTCCCGGTTCCGACGCCCGGCTTCGCCTCGGACCCGTCCTGGAGCGCGCTGCTCGGCTGAAGAAAAACCGGACGGCGCCCCATTCTGGCCATCAAACCTTTGTTAACCATGGCCGCAATGGTCACAAAGCCGCCGGAATTCGCAACCTTTCGTCAAGGTTACGAAAACCTTCGCTTAACATTCGGGGGCTAGGACTGAAGGCGAGCCCGCAACGCCCCCGGCCGCGCGGACATTGTTGCAGCCTGTACAAGCGTGACGGCGCCCGGCCTTGCCCGCGAGCCCGGCCGTCCGTCAAAGGAGCGCACCGGATGAAGAAACTCGGCTCGATGGAAGGCCTCAAATATGCCGCCGTTCTGGCCGCGGCCCTGACGCTTGGGGCCTGCGCCAAGAACCCGACCGACCTGGCCGCCGTCGACGGCCGCGGCGGCGCCGGCGCGGGCGTGGGCGTCGGAGCCGCAGGCTCGGCGACGCCCGGCTCGCAGCAGGATTTCGTCGTCAATGTCGGCGATCGCGTGTTCTTCGACAGCGATTCCACCGAATTGAGCGCGACCGCCCAGTCGACGCTGGACAAACAGGCGACCTGGCTGAACCGCTATGGCAATTACGCCTTCACCGTCGAGGGCCACGCCGACGAGCGCGGCACCCGCGAATATAATTTCGCCTTGGGCGCCCGCCGCGCCGAAGCCGCCAAGAATTACCTGATCGCGCGCGGCGTCGCGGCCTCGCGCATCAAGACGATCTCCTATGGCAAGGAGCGTCCCGTCGCGGTTTGCGACGATATTTCCTGCTGGTCGCAGAACCGCCGCGCGGTCACCGTGCTCAAGGGCGGCCAGAGCTGAGCCAATGGCCTTGGCTCGAAAAGGAAAGCTCCGGCGTCTTGCGGCGCCGGAGCTTTTCTTGTAGCGGGCGTGAAAACGAGGCGGGCGCCACTTTTTCACCTCATCGCGAGGGCAGATATGCTAGACTTTAAGCGATTCCCGACAGGGCTTGGAGAAATGATGGCAATTCTGTCGCCGGGCGTCCGTTCGTTTGCCGGCATGCGCAAAACCTTTATGCCCGCCGCCGCCGCTTTCGCTCTCCTTGCGGGCGCGAGCGCGGCGCAGGCGCAATTTTTTGACCGTTCGCCCGCCCCGCGCGATCAAAGCGCGGAAAGCGCGCCGAGCGGCGACGCCGCCGCGACGGTGCGCATCGACCGGCTGGAAAACCAGGTCCGCAACCTGAACGGTCAGGTCGAGCAATTGCAGTTCCAGGTCAAGCGGCTTGAGGACCAGTTGCGCAAATTCCAACTGGATGTCGATTCCCGCTTCCAGGACAGCGCCGGCAAGCCCGGACCGACGCCGGCGACGCGTCCCGCCGCCACGACCACGCCGCAGCGCCGCTCCGATCTCCGCGACGACGGGATTGGCGGCCCCTTGGGCGGTCCCGCGGGCGAAGCCCCCGGCGTCGCGGCCAATGTCCCGCCGCCGGCAGAGACGGACGAAGCCGCACCCATCGTCTCGGCGGAAGCGGCTTCGGCCGTGGCGGCCGCGCCGGTTGCGCTCGGCCCGGACGGCCGCCGCCATGACGCATTCGATCCCGCCGCCCAGCCCAACGCGCCAGGCGCGCCGCTGGCGCTCGGTTCGGCCGATTCCGCCAGCAAGCCCTTGCCGCAAGGCTCGAGCCGTCCCGCGGACGCCCGCGCGGCCGTCGCCGAGCCGCTCGACCTGACCCCGCCGGCCCTGCGCGGCGCCAATGCCGCGCCCGCCGCTGCTGTTTCGACCGCGCCCGGCGCGGCGCCCTCGTCCGTCGCGACGCTGGCGCCCAACGCGGCCGGCGCCGCGGCGCTGGCCCCCGGCGCGCCGGTCGATCCGATCAAGGCCGAATATGACGTCGCCGCCGACCAGCTCAGAGCCCAGCGCTACGCCGCCGCGCAACAGGCCTTCGCCGCCTTCGTGCAGAGAAATCCGCACAGCCGGCTGATCGCCCCAGCGATCTACCATCTCGGCGAAAGCTATTATTACCAGCAGCGCCACCGCGAGGCGGCCGAACAATTCCTGAAGATCGCGACCGATTACGCCAAGAGTCCGGTGGCGCCCGACGCCATGGTCAAGCTCGGCGTCTCGCTCAACGCCCTCGGCGCGAAAGAGCAGGCCTGCGCCTTCTTCTCCGAATTGCCGCGCAAATATCCCAACGCCCCGAGCTGGCAGAAGCTCGCCGCCGAGCGTGAGGCGAAAAAGGCCTCCTGCTGATCGCCGCCGCCGCGCCCGATCCCTCCAGCCTGTTCGCCGGCTTCGAAACGCTGTCCGGCCTCGTGCTCGCCGTCTCGGGCGGCCCGGATTCCCTCGCTTTGATGCGGCTTGCGGCGCGCTGGCGCGATCGCGGCGCCGGCGTCGCTCTCCATGTCGCCACCGTCGATCACGGCCTGCGTCCCGAATCGCGGGCTGAAGCGATTCAGGTCGGCGCCTGGGCGCGCGCCTGCGGCCTCCCGCACGAGATCCTGGTCTGGCCCGGCGAAAAGCCGAAGACCGGTGTGCAGGAAAAGGCGCGGCGGGCCCGCTACGCCTTGCTTTTCTCCCATGCCCGCGCGGTCGGCGCCGAAGCCGTCGCCACCGCCCATCACGCCGACGATCAATGGGAGACCATCTTGATCCGGTTGGCGCGGGGCAGCGGGCTGTCCGGGCTGGCGGGCATGGCGCGCGACCAGATCCTGCCCGACGGGCGGCTGCTCCGCCCCCTGCTGTCCCTGCCCAAACAGGCGCTGATCGATCTCTGCCGCCGCGAAGATCAATCTTTTTTTACCGACCCGGCCAATGCCGACCCGGCGTTCGAGCGGGCGCGCTGGCGCGCCGCGGAACCGGGCTTGCGCGCCCTCGGCCTGACCCCGAAGCGGCTGGAAAAACTGGGCGAACGCGCGCGCAAGGCCGACGAGGCGCTCGACTGGGCGGCGGAGGCTTTGTTCCAGCGCACAAAATCGCCAGAAAGTGGTGTTTACCTTTTGGAGGCGGCGGAAGGCGCGCCTCAGGCGGCGCTCGAACGCGTGCTGGCGCGGGCGCTCGTGGAGGCCGCCGGCGCCGCCCCGGCGCGGCTGGAGCGGCTGGAGTCCTTCGCCGCGAAGATCGGCGAGGCGTTAAGGAATGGCTCGTCTTTTCGCGGCACATTGGGCGGATGCGCGGCGAGCCTCGACGGGAGGAGGAGGCTGACCTTGCGCCGCGAAACGCCGCGGCGGCGCGGCGCGGGCGGCAGGGGTCGGGAACTTCCTGACGAATAAAGGCCTACTTCCCTTGGCAAGAGGGCGCGGCCGGCCTAAATATCGAAATATGGCGACCGGCGCGCGGCACTCGACCGGAGAGGTTTCGCAGGACAGGATATGAATCCAAACTTCCGCAATTTCGCTTTATGGGTCATCATCGTTCTCCTGGTGGTTGCGCTTGTCGTGCTGTTCCAGAAGCCGAGCGAGCATGCGCCGACCCAGGAAATCAATTTCAGCCAGCTTCTCAGCGAGGCCGATCAGGGCAAGATCCGCGACGTGACCATTTCGGGCTCGGAGATCGCGGGCCATTATTCGGACGGCAAGGCCTTCTCGACCTATGCCCCGAACGATCCGACCCTGGTCAACAATCTCTACAAGAAGAACGTCCAGATCACCGCCCGGCCGCCGTCCGACGGCAATAACTGGCTGGTGACCCTGCTGGTCAACGGCCTGCCGCTGATCGCCTTCATCGGCATGT
>NZ_JAYSBG010000011.1:0-25334 GCF_041915505.1 Rhodoblastus sp.
ACAACGTGCTGGCCTGGCAGAAATCGGCCGGCGCGCTGGATTTCCAGTTCGCTTATTTCTCGCGCTATAGCGCGCTGCATTTCATGCCGGATGCTTATGGCGATCTGCTTTACAACGGCGTCGCCTCGGACGTGCTCCGCGACAGCTTTTTGAACGGCGTCAGCGCCGACGCGGCCTATCATTACAGCGATGCGCACACCATTCGCGCCGGCCTCTACGCCAGCGGCGAAAACACCTATGTCCGCAACGCATCCTTCGTCTTCGCGACCGATTCCGACGGCAACCCCTATGGCGCGCCTTTTCCCGCGCCGGTCGATGCAAGCTCGAAATTCGGCTGGCTGCTCGGGGCCTATATTCAGGACGAATGGAAGATCACCCGGCAATTGACGCTCAACGCCGGCCTCCGCTTCGACCAGATGTATCAGTACGTCGACGCCAACCAGTTCAGCCCGCGCATCAGCCTGACCTATGCGCCGTTCGACAGCACCAACATACATATCGGTTTCGCGCGATATTTCACGCCGCCGTCGCAGGCGCTTAGCGCGCCGGTCAATCTCGCCCTGTTCGCCAATACCACCGCCGCGCCGGCCGTCACTGAATCCGGCTTGGTGCTGCCCGAACGCGGGAGCTATGTCGATGCGGGGATCGACCAGAAGGTTCTGCCCGGCCTGACCCTCGGCGTCGACGGCTATCTCAAATGGGCCCAGGACCTGCTCGACGACGGCCAGTTCGGACAGGCTTTGGTCCTCACCGGCTTCAATTATGCGAAGGGCTATAACCAGGGACTCGAATTCAAGGCCAATTACGAGCAAGGCGATTTCCGCGCCTATGGCAATCTCGCGCTCGCCAAGCAAATGGCGACCAATGTCGTTTCAAACCAATATCTGTTTGACCCCGACGAACTCGCTTACATCGCGACCCATTATATCTACACCGATCATGCGCAGATACTGACCGCCTCGGCCGGCGCATCCTATCTCTGGAATGGCGTGCGGTTCAGCACCGACATGATCTATGGCAGTGGCCTGCGCGCGGGCTTCGCCAATACCGGGACGGTGGCGCCCTACGTGCAGTTCAACGCCGGAATCATGAATGAGTTGAAACTCGCCGGGGATATGAAGCCGCTGACGCTGCGCTTCGACATCGTCAATCTGTTCGACACCATCTACCAGATCCGCGACGGCAGCGGCATCGGCGTCTTTGCGCCTCAATACGGACCGCGACGCGGCTTCTTCATCGGCATTTCCCAGAAGATCTGAGCCGCGTCCGACATTCTGAACGCGCCTCGGATCGGATCGAGCCGGAGCGCCTTCACCGCGACGAGCGCATCAGCCGCACGTCGAGATCGCGCACCTTCTTGCGGAGGGTGTTGCGATTGAGGCCGAGCAGTTCCGCCGCCTTGATCTGGTTGCCGCGCGTCGCGGCGAGCGCGATCGAGATCAACGGATATTCGATCTCGCGCAGGATGCGATGATAAAGCCCCGGCGGCGGCAGCTTGTCGCCATGCGCCTTGAACAATTCGGTGAGATGCCGCTCCACCGACATGGACAGGGATTCGTCGGCGTCGCGCATCGGCGCCGGCGCCGAGGCGCCTGCCGGGCCGGCCTGCGGCGACAGGAAAGCGCCCGCCTCACGCGACAGATCGAGGCCCAGTTCGCTGACGACGATCTGTTCCGAGATCAGTTCCTGCGGATAGAGCGCGGCGAGGCGTCGGATGAGATTTTCCAGCTCGCGAATATTGCCCGGCCAGCGATAGCGCTTCATGCGCTCCAGCGCCGCCGGCTCCAGCGATTTCAGTGGCAGCCCCTCATTGACCGCCTGGGCGAAGAAATGCCGGGCGAGATCGCCAATGTCCTCGGCGCGCTCACGCAGGGGCGGCAGCCGCAGCGGCACCACATTCAGCCGGAAGAACAGATCCTCGCGGAACAGGCCCTGCTGGATCAGCAGCCGCAGATCCTTGTTGGTCGCGGCGACGATGCGGACATTGGCCTTGATCGGGGTGCGGCCGCCGACGGTGGTATATTCGCCCTGCTGCAGCACGCGCAAAAGCCGGGTCTGCGCGTCCATCGGCATGTCGCCGATTTCGTCGAGGAACAGCGTGCCGCCCTCGGCCTGTTCGAAACGGCCGACCGAGCGCTGGTTGGCGCCGGTGAAGGCGCCTTTCTCGTGGCCAAACAATTCCGATTCGATCAGGTCGCGCGGAATGGCGGCGACATTGATCGCGACGAAGGGGCCCTTCTTGCGCTTGCCGTAATCGTGCAAAGCGCGCGCGACCAGCTCCTTGCCGGTGCCGGATTCGCCGGTGATCATCACCGTCAGATCGGACTGCATCAGCCGCGCCAGAGCGCGATAGATGTCCTGCATGGCGGGCGAGCGGCCGACCAGCGGCATGCCTTCCATATCGTCCGGCTCGGGCGCGCGCAGCCGCGCCTTGGGCTCGCTCATCGCCCGCCCGACGATCGCCAGCAGCTCCTTCAGATCGAAGGGTTTCGGCAGATATTCATAGGCGCCGCGCTCGGAGGCCTTGATCGCGGTCATGAAGGTGTTCTGCGCGCTCATGACGATGACCGGCAGGTCCGGCCGCGCCTTTTTCACGCGAGGCAGAAGCTCAAACGCATTTTCGTCCGGCATCACCACGTCCGTAATGACCAGATCGCCCTCGCCCGCCTGAATCCACCGCCACAAAGTGGCGGCGGCCCCGGTGGTGCGCACTTCATATCCCGCACGCGTCAGGGCCTGACCGACGACGGTGCGGATGGCCGCGTCGTCGTCCGCGACGAGAATATTGCCGCTCGGCATTCAGTGACCTCCAAAACCTTCCATAATCCCGCGGCGGAAAAGCGCTTTCGCGCCCCCGGCGACGCCGGGGTCGAAACGGCTTACGCGTCGCGGCGGGAATAAACGGGCATCAGAATTCGGAAGAGCGTTTTTCGTGGAAGGGATTCGCATTCGATGACGCCGCCGTGATCGCCGATGATCTTCGCCACCAATGCAAGACCGAGGCCAGAACCGGAAGCTTTGGTGGTGACGAAGGGATCGAACAGATGCGGCATCAGATCTTCCGGCACGCCCGGCCCATTGTCGCGCACGCAGAATTCGAGCGGCAGGCTGACCGGCGAGGCCTTGCCGGGCGCGCGGATGCGCACGCCGGGCCGATAGGCGGTGGTCAGCTCGATCTCGCCGTCCACGGCGTCGTCGCCGATCGCCTCGGCCGCGTTCTTGACCAGGTTCAGGAACACCTGGACGAGCTGGTCGCGGTTGGCGAGCACCGACGGCAGCGACGGGTCGTAATTTTCCACGAAACGGATACGCCGGGCGAAGCCGGCCTGGGCGATGCGCCGGACATGCTCCAGCACTTCGTGAATATTGACCGGGCCGCGCTCGACCGGGCGCCCGTCCGAAAAAGCCTCCATGCGCTCGACCAGAGCCACGATGCGGTCCGTCTCGTCGCAGATCAGCCGGCAGAGCGCGCGATCCTCGTCGCCCACGGCGGAATCGAGCAATTGCGCCGCTCCGCGGATGCCGGACAGCGGATTTTTGATCTCATGCGCCAGCATGGCGCCCATGGCCGAAAGCGAGCGCGCCGCGCTGCGATGGGTGAGCTGGCGGTCCATCTTGTCGGCGATGGTGCGCTCCTGCAGCATGACGACCACGCCATCGTCCAGATTGGGCAGCGGCGCGATATAGATGTCGACATAGCGCTCGACGCCAATGCGCGGCGTGCCGAGATCGACCCGATATTCGTTGATGGGGGCGCGACGCTGGCGGACCAGTTCGATGGTCGAGGCGAGCGGCGAGCCGAACGGCAGCAGTTCCTGGAATTTCACGCGGCGCAAGGCGTTGCGCGACATGTCGAAGAACAGCTCCGCCGCCGGATTGACGTCGCGGATCGAGCCGTCGCCGGCAATCGACAGCAGCGGATGCGGCAAAGCGTTGATCAATTGCGAGGACGGGCAATCGGCGAGGCCCGAGCCTGCCAATTCTTCAGTCAGCGAATCGAGCTTGTTGCCTATTTTATGAGCATGTTTGACTTTCATGCCGCCTCCGCCTCGGGCTCGCGTCGATAGAGACGCCCAAGAAGATCCATGACCTCGCGCGCATCCTCGCTCTCGACCAGGCGCCGGCGCGCCGCCGGGTCGAGCCCGCCGCCCTGCCCCGCCGCGACATCGGCATAGGCCGCGAGATGTTTGCGCGCATGACGCAGCCCCTGCAAGGGGCCGAGCAATTCGAGCAGGGTCGCCAGGTGCTCGCGCGCAGCGGCGCGCCGCGTGGCGCCGTCAGGCCCGGCTGACGCGCGGCCGTTGCGCAGGAAAGAGGCGATCTCGCCCACGACCCAGGGCTGGCCCAGAGCGGCGCGGCCGATCATGACCGCTTTCGCGCCGGATTGCCGCAACATTTCGCAGGCGTCCTCGGCCGAGCGGCAATCGCCATTGGCCACGACCGGGATGCTGACGGCGTCACTGACGGCGCGAATCGCGGACCAGTCGGCGACGCCGCGATAGAATTGCTGGCGCGTGCGGCCATGGACGACGACCATGACGGCGCCTTCCGCCTCGGCGCGGCGCGCCAGTTCCGGCGCATTGCGGGTTTCGTCATCCCAGCCAAGCCGCATCTTGACGCTGACCGGAACCGTCACCGCCCGCGTCACCGCCGCGATCAGCCGCGCGGCATGGTCGAGGTCGCGCATCAAAGCCGAGCCCGCCGCGCCGCCGACCACGCGCTTGGCCGGGCAGCCCATATTGATGTCGATCAGATCGGCGCCGGCGTCGGCGACCAGGCGCGCCGCCTCCGCCATGCTGTCCGCATCGCAGCCGGCGATCTGGACGGCATGGGGCGAAAGGCCGCCGCCGAGCGCGCGCAACAGGCTTTCGCGGCCGGCCTTGCCATTGGCGCCCTGCGCATAATCCCCGCTCGCGACCATTTCGGAAAAGGCGAGGCCCGCCCCGAACCGCCGCGCGAGGCGGCGCATGGCGAGATCGGTGACCCCGGCCATGGGCGCGAGAAAAGCCGGCGCGTCGACCGTCAAACTGCCGAGCCGCAGGGGTTCCGTGCACAAGCGATCGGCGCCCGCGGCGCTGCTCACTTGTTGAGCAAAATTCATCATGCCCGCATTTTAGACAGATTTTTTGCCTTCGCAATGCGAAAGCGATGGCAAATTGACCTTTGAGCCGATTCGCGCGACATGTCCCGCCGAGCCGGACGGCTCGGGCGGTCCAGACCCGGCGTGACAAGACCGGCGAGAGAAGACCGGGTGGGCGATGCGGGGAAACATGGCCGAGAACGTGGTCGTGGAATTGGTCGGCGAAAGCGCGGCCCTGGACGCAAGCGAGGCGATCTTCCTCGTCGTCGCTGCAGGACGCGGCGCGCGCGCGGGCGCAGGCGGTCCCAAGCAATATCGCGAACTCGCCGGACGTCAGGTCCTGACCCGCACGCTCGAAGCCCTGCTCGCCGCCGCACCCGGGGCACGCGCCCTGACGGCGATCCATCCCGACGATCTCGACCTTTACGAAGCGGCGATCGCGCCCCTGCCCGCCGCTTCGCGCGCGCGCCTTCTCCCGCCCGTGTTGGGCGGCGCGACCCGGCAGGACAGCGTTTGCAACGGCCTCGAAGCTATAGCCGCGCTCGGCGCGGCGGCCAATACGCCGGTTCTGATCCATGACGCCGCGCGGCCCTTTGTCAGCGCCGAACTGATCGCCCGCGCGCTCGACGCCGCGCGCGAAAAAGGCGCGGCGGTCCCCGGCCTCGCCGTGGTCGACACCATCAAGAAAGTGGCGGAGGACGCCCGCATCGTGGCGACGCCGGAGCGCGCCGCCCTGCGCGCCGTGCAGACGCCGCAGGCCTTCCGCTTCGACCTGATACTCGCCGCGCATCGCGCCGTGCGCGAAGACGGCTGCCGCGAGCTGACCGACGACGCCGCCGTGGCGGAATGGGCCGGCCATTGCGTCTTCGTCTTTCCCGGCGAGGCGACCAATATCAAGCTCACCACGGCCGAGGATTTCATGCGCGCGGAAGCCAAATTGCTGAACGACCTACCGGATGTCCGCACGGGCCAGGGCTTCGACGTCCACGCCTTCGGCGAAGGCGACCATGTCTGGCTCGGCGGCGTGCAGGTGCCGCACGATCACGGGCTGGTCGGCCATTCCGACGCCGACGTGCTGCTCCACGCCATTACCGACGCCGTGCTCGGCGCCATAGCCGAGGGCGACATCGGCGCGCATTTCCCGCCGAGCGATCCGCAATGGCGCGGCGCGCCCTCCGACCTGTTCCTGCGCCACGCCGTCAAGCTGGTGACGGCGCGCGGCGGGCGCGTCGCCCATATCGACGCCACCTTGATCTGCGAGCGCCCCAAGGTCGGCCCGCATCGCGACGCCATCCGCGCCCGGATCGCCGAAATCATGGAGCTGCCGCTCGATCGCGTGGCGGTCAAGGCGACCACTTCGGAGCGCCTCGGCTTTACGGGGCGGCAGGAGGGCATTGCGGCTTTGGCCATGGCGACGGTGCGGCTGCCCTGAGCGGATCGGGAGGAAGGCGATGCGCGACGAAATCCTCATTCTGGCGCGGCGCGTGCTCGACGCCGCCTTCGCGCGCAAGCTGATGATCGTCACGGCGGAATCCTGCACCGGCGGGCTGATCGCCGGGGCGCTGACCGAAATTCCCGGCTCGTCCAATGTGTTCGAGCGCGGCTTCGTCACTTATAGCAATGAGGCCAAGCAGGAGCTGCTTGGCGTGCCAGTGGAGACGCTCGCGGCTTATGGCGCTGTTTCCGCGCAAACCGCCGAAGCCATGGCGCTCGGCGCGCTGGCCCATGCGCGCGCGCAGATCGCGCTTTCGGTCACCGGCGTCGCCGGGCCGGACGGCGGCTCGGCGGAAAAGCCGGTCGGCCTGGTGCATTTCGGCCTCGCCCAGACCGAGCGTCCGACCCGCCTGGTCGAAAAGCGTTTCGCCGGCGCCCATGGCAAGATGTTGTCGCGCGCGGAGATCCGGCGCATGGCGGTGCTGACTGGCCTGCAAATGCTGCTCGAAGCCGCCGCGCCGCAATTGCACGCCTGAGTCCATTGGAGGCGCGATTGTCCAATCATCTGTTCGACCTGATCGTCGCGAAAATTCCCGATCCGGAAAAAATCTTCCTTCAAACGCTTGAGGGCGATTCGATCCTCTATCGCCAGATGTTATCGGCCAGCGCGCGCTACGCGCATGCCCTGGTCAAGCTCGGCGTCGAGCCGGGCGACCGGGTCGCGATGCAGATGGAGAAATCGCCGGCTTTTCTGTTCATCTATCTGGCCTGTGTGCGCGCCGGCGCGGTGTTCCTGCCGCTCAATACCGCCTATACGCCGCATGAGGTCGGCTATTTCCTCTCCGACGCGCAGCCGAAACTCATCATCTGCGACCCCGAGCGGGCCGATTCGCTGAGCGAGGCCGCCAAGGCGGCCGATGCGCGCGTGGTCGTCCACGGCCACGGACAATATGGCGAGCTTTACGACCTCGCCGCCGCCAGCCCGCCGGATTTCTCCAACGTCGCGCGCGGCCCGGACGATCTCGCCGCCATTCTCTATACGTCAGGGACCACCGGGCGTTCGAAAGGCGCCATGCTGTCGCACGACAATCTCGCCTCCAACGCCCTGACTTTGGTGGATTACTGGCGCTTCACGCCGGAGGACGTGCTGATCCACGCCTTGCCGGTCTATCACACCCACGGCCTGTTCGTGGCGACCAATAATGTGCTGCTGTCCGGCGGCTCGCTGATCTTCCTGCCGAAATTTTCCGGGCCGCAGATTCTCGAAGCCATGAGCGACCGGCCGGGCAAATTGCGCGGCACTGTGCTGATGGGCGTGCCGACCTTCTACACCCGGCTGATCGACGAACCCGGCCTCACCCGCGAGGCCTGCGCGCGGATGCGGTTGTTCATTTCCGGCTCGGCGCCGCTGCTCGCTGAGACCCATCGCGCCTTTTCCGCGCGCACGGGGCAAGCCATTCTCGAACGCTATGGCATGACCGAAACCAATATGAGCACGTCCAACCCCTATGACGGCGCGCGCATTCCTGGCACGGTCGGCTTCCCCCTGCCCGGCGTCGCGCTGCGCGTCGCCGATCCCGAAACCGGCGCCGCCCTGCCGCAAGGCGAGATCGGCATGATCGAGGTGAAGGGGCCCAATGTCTTCAAGGGCTATTGGCTGATGCCGGAAAAGACGGCGAGCGAATTCCGGCCCGATGGCTTTTTCATCACCGGCGATCTCGGGATGATCGACGACAAAGGCTATGTCCATATTGTCGGGCGCGGCAAGGATCTGATCATCAGCGGCGGTCTCAATATCTATCCGAAGGAAGTCGAGACCGAGATCGACTCGCTGCCCGGCGTGATCGAAAGTGCGGTGATCGGCCTGCCCGATGCCGATTTCGGCGAGGCCGTCACGGCGGTGGTGGTGCGCGAAAAAGGCGCGGCCATTGACGAGGCCGCGATTCACGCCGCTTTGCGCGACCGGCTGGCCAAGTTCAAATGGCCGAAGACGATCCATTTCGTCGAAGAGCTGCCGCGCAACGCCATGGGCAAGGTGCAGAAAAACCTTTTGCGCGCGACTTACGGCGGCTGACTCCGGCCTCAGGACAAGACCGCGTTGGCGGCGAGTCGCGCGGGGCCTTCCGGATCATGCGCCGGCAGCAGCACAGTCGGCTCGCGCTCGGCGAAAAGCTGGATCATCTTCAGCGTCGCCAGCGCGGTTTCAGGATCGTTGGTGACGCCGTCGGTCTTGCCGGCCAGCAGATTTTCCTGCGAATAGGTCGCGTCGCCGGCCAGGAAATAATTCACGTCGCCGCGCACGATCACCGAGACATGGCCGTCGACATGGCCCGGCGTCGGCACGAGGACGATCGCGCCGTCGCGCGTGATGGAATGCGAGGCCGAGAACGGGCCGAGCTTCGGGCCGTCCATATCGGCCAGTTCCGGCTTCAGCCAGATCGGCCAGCGTTGCGGCAGACAGCCGGTCATCATGCCGCGCAGTCCGACCGAAACGGCGTAATTCTCGCGCGGTCCGATGATGCGGCTGCGCGGGAAATGATCCAGCCCGCCGGTATGGTCGTGGTGAAAATGGGTGAGGATGACGGCGTCGATATCCTTCGCCGGATCGATGCCGAGCGCGAGCAGGCGCGAGCCGACTTCCTCATGCGGCGCCACCTTGATCTCGACCTGTTTGTAGAACGGGTTCCAGCCCGGCAGATAGCCCGGAACGGAATTGCGCCAGGTGTCGCCGGTATCGACCAGAAAACGGCCTTCCGGGTGTTCGATCAGGAAGCACAGGATCGGCAGCGGCTCGACCCAGTTGGGATCGCGGAAAATGTCGATCTTCCGGCCAATCGCGCCATGGTCGTCACGGCCGATCCGCTGGGCGGTCTTCATGCGAGCCTTCCCCGTCTCGATCGCGGTCACCTTGATCATCGTCGCCTCCGTTTTAAAAAGAACGAATATTCTTTTTTCATAAAAATCAGCTCTTGTAAAGAACGGTCATTCGTTTTATTTAAAGCCATGCCCAAGATCTCCGACGAGAAGCGCGCCGCCCGCCGGGCCCAGATCCTCAACGCCGCCTGGACCTGCTTCCAGAAGGAAGGCCTCCACGCCACCACAATGGATGACATCATCAAGGCGTCCGGGCTGTCGGCCGGCGCGGTCTATTCCTATTTTCCGGGCAAGAGCGACCTGATCCTCGCGGCGGTGACCACCTCGCTGACCGATCTCACGGCTCTGGTCTTGCCGCTGTTTTCGGTCTCGCCGCCGTTGTCGGAAACGGAGCTGCTGCGCCAGATCACCGCCAATGTGGCGCGCTTTTCGATGCGGGAGGGTTTCGACCTGCGGCGGATCGCGCTGCTCGGCTGGAGCGAGGCGCAGCGCGACGACAAGCTGCGCGCGACCATGAACGGCTTTTACCAAGCCTTCCGCGCGCGGCTGGTTCAGGCGGCAGAGGAATGGAAAAAGCGGACGCCGGACGGCGCAAGCGTTTCGGAAGAAGATGTCGCCAAGACGCTGCTCGCGCTGATCCTGGGCTTTGTCGTGCAATCGGCGATCATGGGCGATGTCGAGCCGGAAAATCTCGAAAGCGGTCTTGACGGCCTCGCCCGCCTGCGCGGTTAGCCGCGCGGAATGCGAAAGGCTTCGCGGCGCGGACCGCCGGGCGTGGCGCGGCGCCGCGCGCCGATGCGGTCGCCCTCTTCCATCAGGCCGAGATCACTTTCGCCATCGGGAAACACGACCACGACGCGGCGGCCGATCCGCACCAGCACCAGCCGGTCGCCCTTTTCGGCCAACCGCGCCCAGCTCGCGATCTTGTCGCGAAAGGGCGGCCGGCGCCAGGCGTCGGGCTTGGTTGCATCGACATGGATCGCGACCATGCGGCCCTCGCCTTCGAGCGAGACGATCAGTCGGGCGCGGTCGGGACGCCAGTCCTCGCCAAGATCGGGATTGGTCAGATAGCCGCAGGTGAAGGCGCGGCATTCGCCGGGGCGGTCGGGATAGATCGCGCAGCCGGCGCCGGGGCGGCATTGCGCGCACCACAGCCCCGGAGGCTTGTCGATTTCGGCGATCTTCATGACCTTGCAGCAAAGCGTGCAAGGCCCGCAGCTTCGCGCCGCCAAATCAGAACTGCGGTTTGCGGTAATGAGCGAGATCGGCGGTGGGCGTCACCGATTCCGGGTCGTAATCGTGCTGCGCCAGCTCCTTCGCGGTCTTGTCGCCGCCGGCCGCCGCCTTGTCGATATAATCCTTGCCGAGCGCGCGGTCCTGATCCACGCCATGGCCGCGCAACAGGTCGAGCCCGTAATTGAACTGGCCGAGCGAGGAGCCGGTGTCGGCGAGGCGCTTGTCCCATTCCGCCGCCTTGATCGGATCGGAGGGCTGATCGTAGCCATTTTCCTCGGTCCAGGCCGCCCAGGCCATCGCATAGACATTGTCATGCTCCGCGCAGCGCTCGAAAATGCGTCGCGCCGCGTCGTGCCATCCCATTTTGGCGAGCGGATAGCCATACATGCACATGCCGGGATCGAACCGCGCCTCCTTTGAGCGCTCGGCCCAATATTCGACGCTCAGCTCGGAAGGCGCATTGCCGGCGGCGGCGGCGTCCTGCTTCGCGGCGGCGGACTCGGCGCGGGCGGCGCCGGCGAAGGCCGTCCCGGCCATCAAAGCCGCGATGAGAAGAGTCCTGCCGATCATTTCAGTCCCCAAGATAAATTCAGAATTGCGGCTGCCTGTAGCGCGCCTTGTCGGCCTCGGGCGTCACCGATTCCGGATCGTAATCATGCGCGATCAATTCGATCGCGGTCTTGTCGCCGCCCGCCGCCGCCTTGTCGATCAACGCCTTGCCGGCCGCCCGGTCGAGCGGCGCGCCATGGCCGCGCAGCAGGTCGAGGCCGTAATTGAAAGCGCCGAGCGGCGAGCCGGCGTCGGACAGCCGCTTGTCCCATTGCGCGGCCTTGGCCGGATCGGACGGACGGTCGTAGCCGTTCTCTTCCAGGTACGACATCCAGGGCATGGCGTTGAGATTGCCTTCGTCGGCGCAGCGCTGGAACAGGCGGCCAGCCTCTTCGTGCTGTCCGGTCTTGTCGAGAAAAACGGCGTAACGGCACATTTGCGGATCGAACCGCTCCGAGGCCGATTTCGCCGCCCAATACTGGACCGACAATTCGCCGTGCTCGCTGGCCGGATTGTCCTCGGCCGCGAGAGCCGGCGCGGCGCCGGCGGCCCATGCGAGAACCGCCGCCGCAAAGACGCTCTTCATCGCATTCTCCATCGCATAGCTGGATCGTTTCATTGTTTCCATGAAACAATGAAACGATCCAGGTTTTTGTTTTGACGCGCTTTCTTTACGCGAACCGGCATCCGCTTCGCTCGAAAACGCTATAGAGACATTCCCGGTCCCGAAACGAAGAAGGCCGCGTCCCGGACAGGAAGCGGCCAGCATTTTCGGGGGGAGGACCAGAGACGTCGGCGCGCCTTGGGAGGAGCGACGCGCCGGTCCATTCAGAAATCTCAGATTTCAGCAGACATATAGGAAGTGACTTCCATGCCGCAGCAAACTTCGCAAACTTCCGGAGCAGTCCAGGTCATAGCTTTCTCCCGTTAATAGCCTTTGGCAAGGCTTGGCTTTCGCTGGCGTCGGCGACGCATGGTCTTTTATAGGCGCGGCGCCGGCCGGATGCGTCAGCCGGTGGCGAGAAAATTGTAAGATTTTTGTCAACCATCCTCGTCATAGCGATAACCGACGCCGTGGACGGTCTTGATGATGCGGGGATGGGCCGGGTCGATTTCGATCTTGCGGCGAAGCCCGGAGACATATTGGTCCAGCGCCCGGCTGTTGGGCATGTAGTCGCGGCCCCAGGCGGCGTCGAACAGGTCGTCGCGCGACACCGCCTTGCCCTTGCGCGCCAGCAGCGCCTGCAGGATCGCCAGTTCACGCGGCGCGAGGTCGATGGATTGCCCACTGCGGAAGGCGCGCAAGGCCTCGCGGTCGATCTCGAGATCGCCCATGCGCAGCCGCGCGGGCGGCTCGGAAACCGCGCTCTCCGCCGGGCCCGGCTGCGCCGCCTTGGCGCGGCGCAGGCCGGCCTTGATCCGCGCCACCAGCTCGCGCGCCGAAAAGGGCTTGGCGATATAATCGTCGGCGCCGATCTCCAGCCCGATCACGCGGTCGATCTCGGCGCCGCGGGCGGACAGGAGCAGGATCGGCGTGTGGGAATCGCGCGCGCGGATGCGACGGCACAGATCGAGCCCGTCGAGACGCGGCATCATCACGTCGAACAGGCAGAGGTCCGGCGCCGCCTCGGTAAAGGCCTGCCAGGCGCTCTCGCCGTCTTCCGCGACAATGCAGTCGATGCCCTCCAGCGTCAGCAGATCGACCAGGCCGGCGCGCAGGTTCGGGTCGTCTTCGGCGATGAGAATTTTCATCCGGCCTCCCCGTCGGTCTTCGCTTGGAGGGTCGCCCGCGCGCACAGGCCGGGATCGGCCCCGCTCAGCGAAAAGCCGCCGCCATTGGCGCGCGCCAACTCCTGCACGATCGACAGGCCGAGGCCGTGCGAGGGCTTGCCCTCGGCGCCCTGCGGCGCGGCGGCGCCGTAATCGCGCACGGAGAGCGACAGCAGACCGTCGCGCCGGTCGATCGCGACGTCAATGCGCCCCGGTGCATATTTGCGGGCGTTGTCGAGCAGGTTGATGAGGATGCGCTCGAAGGCGGCTGCGTCGAAACGCATTTTGCCCAGCGCGCCGCATTGCACCTCGCAGACGCAGCCCGAGGCCGCCAGCAACCGCTCATAGCGGGCGACGACGCGGCGCGCCAAGGCGCAAGGATCGGCGAGCGTTTCCTTCGGCGCCGGCGCGAGGCTCTGATCGCCATAGATCGTCTCGCCCGCCAAAGCGTCGAGCCGGTCGATCTCCTCCGTCAGCACGCCGCAATAACGCGCCATCTCCGGCGCGTCGCCGGCCCTGCGCGCGATCAGCTCGGCATAGAGCTTCAGATTGGCGAGCGGCGTGCGCAGATCATGCGACAGGCGCGCGGCCAAGGCGGCGCGGGCGGCGCTTTCCGCCAGCCGCGCCTTTTCCGCGCGCCGCGCCTGCCACACCAGCAGCAGCCAGCCAAGCGCCAGCGGCGCCGCCAGCGCGAGACGGCCATAGGCGCTGTGGCTCGGCGCGGGCTCGCCGGCGACATCGACCGCCCAGCCATGCAAGGTCCCGCTCTGCAGAAAGGATTCATAGCCTTCCGGCGGCGCCTCGCCGGTCTTCCAGATCACCCGGTCGAACGGGTCGCGCAGGCGGAACGCGCGGCCGGGAAAGGCCCGACTGCGCACGTTCAGCGCCGCCGTCATCACCGGAAAGATCAGCCGGCTGTTCAAGGCGATGCAGGTTTCCTTGGGCGTTGCGCCCTCGCTTGTGCGCCGGCACTCGAAATAATAGAGGCTCGCCGCATTGGGAAACCATCCGTTGATCAGATCGCCGCCGCGCGACAGGCGCGACGCGTCGACCAGCGCGCGCGCCTTGTCCTCCCACATTTTGGGGATGGCGAGCGGATCTTCCGGCGGAAAGACCACGCGGTCGCCCTCGCGAATCAGGACCAGCAATTCCATGTCATAGCCGGAGATCACGCTCCACAGCGCTTGCGGCGGGTCGAGCCCTTGGGCCGCCGCGCGCGCCACATTGATCTGGGCGTAGACCGCGAATTCCGCCACTTCGTTGCCCGCCGCGAGGCCCAAAGCCTCGGCCGCCTCCTGCGCCTGGCGGCGGGCGTTTTCGCGCAGCATCAGATAATCGGCGTCCTGCCATTGCGCGGCGAGCAAGGCGACGAAGGCCAGAGGCAAAGCATAGAGCAGAGCCTGCCGGGCCGTCGCCGCCCAGCTTTCACGCGGGCGTGGCGGGAATGTCGCGCCGCCTGACGTCAATTTTTGGCGAAAGCCTTGGCCAGAGCGTCGAGGCCGCCGCGATAGACGCCGGCGATCGCCTTGCGCGCCGCCTCGCCTTCCGTTCCCGGCGCGGGCGAGAAGGTCGAGGACCACACCACCTCGCTGCCCTGGCCGTCCGGCTTGACGGTGATGGTCGAGACATAGCCCGTCACCGGCAGCACCTTCTGATTCGAGCCATTGTCGAGGATGCGATAGGAATAGCTATGCGAGGCGGGCTTGTTGGAGACGATCGCCTCCCACAGGATCGGGCCGCCGAGATCGAGCCGGCGCTGCGAATCCGCCTTGTCGCCGTCCGAGGCCTCGGTCGACTTCACCGCCGGATGCCAGGACAAGTCGCTGAAATGGCCGATCTTCTCCCAGACTTGCGCGGGCGGCGCGGCGAGTTTCACCGTTTCGGTCACTTTCACCTTTTCGGCATGGGCGGCGAGGCCCGTCATAGCCAGGACGGCGGCGGCGATTGCGAACTGCTTCATGGTTTCCTCCCTTCGAGGGTTCGGCGCGCCGTTCGCGGAGTTGATCCTCCGACTGAAACGAGAGCGCGTCCATTTGCCAATGCGCCACAAGTTGCGGCAAAAAAGAAGGGGAGGAATGTAAGATTTTTGTCTCGCGGGATTGTTCCATGACGCCGGAAACCCTCGCGCCGCCCCCGGAAGCGGCATCGATAAGCGCGCTCGGCGACGCGGCGGCGATGGTGATCTTCGGCGACAGCATTGCGCCGGACCTTCATGCCCGCGTCGCGGGCTTCTGCGCGGCTTTGGCGCAAGCCCGGATCGAAGGCGTGATCGAATGGGCGCCGGCCTTCGCCTCCGTCACGATCTGGTACGATCCGGACCGGATCGCTTTCGCAGACCTGGCCGAACGGCTCGCGGATCTCGCGCGCGGGGCGCCCGCCGCGCCGCAAGCCGGCGCCCTGTTCGAAATCCCCTTCTGCGCCGAGGGCGGTTTCGCGCCGGATCTCGCCGAAGTCGCGCGGCTGTGCGGGCTTTCGCCGGCGGATTATCTCGACCGTTTCGCCGCGCAGATCTTCGACGTCTATATGCTCGGCTTCCAACCCGGCTTCGCCTATCTCGGCGGGCTGCCGGCGGCTTTGTCCGCGCCGCGCCTCGCCACCCCGCGCACAAAGGTTCCGGCCGGCTCGGTCGCCATCGCTGACGGCATGTGCGCGGCCTATCCCTATGCCAGCCCCGGCGGCTGGCGGCTGATCGGCCGCACGCCCGCGCCCTTGTTCAACGTAAGCGACGAGGCGCGCCCCGCCTTGCTCGCGCCGGGCGACCGCGTGCGCTGGCGCGTGGCGTCCCGCGCCGAATTCGAGGCGCTGGAAAGCCGCTGGCGCGCGAGCGGATCGCCCTCCGACGAATTGCGCGCGGCGCCATGACCGCGCGGCTCGCGGTTGCGCACCCCGGCGCGGGAGTCACGGTTCAGGATTTCGGCCGCACGGGTTTTCGCGCGCTCGGCGTTCCGGTGTCCGGCGCGCTCGATCCGGTCTTGCTGGCCGCCGCCAACATCCTCGCCGGCGCGCCGGAAGACGCGGCCGGACTGGAAATCCTGCTTGCGGCGCCGGAGCTTCGGATGGTCGAGGGCGCGGCGCGGATCGGCCTCGCGGGCGATCTCTCCGGCGCGATTTTACGCGCCGGCGGCGGCCGCGAAACGATCCTGTCATGGCGCGGTCTCGTCCTGCGCGCGGGCGATACGCTGACGCTGAAACTCGGGCGCGGCCCCGCCTATCTCGGTTTCTCCGGCGGGCTCGATGTCCCCAACGCGCTGGGCTCGCGTTCGACCTTCATGCGCGCGGGCTTTGGCGGGCTGGACGGCCACGCGCTGCAAGGCGGCGACGCCTTCACCTGCGGCGCGGCGGAGGGCGACGAATGCCGCGCGCCGCCGCTGGTCGACGAGGCCGACCCGATCCGCTTCATGCCCGGTCCGCAAGCCGATCATTTCACGCCTGAGGCGTTGGCGCTGTTCGCGGCGGCGGCCTGGCGTGTCGGCGCTGACAGCGACCGCATGGGCTTGCGGCTCGCCGGGCCGCGTCTCGTCCATAATCCGGCAGGCGCGAATATCGTGTCCGACGGCGCGACGCCCGGCGCGATTCAGGTTCCGGGCGACGGCCAGCCCATCGTCCTGCGCGCCGATTGTCAGACGTCCGGCGGCTATGCCAAGATCGGCTGCGTGATCGCCGCCGATCTGCCGCGGCTGGCCCATGCCGCGCCGGGCGACGCCATGCGGTTCGCGCCGGTCGACCACGCCGAAGCGGCGGCGGCGCGGCGGCAGGCGCGCGAGCGTTTCGCGCAATGGCGCGCGCAAATCGCGCCGGCAGGCGTTTGGAACGATCAAAGCTTGTGGACCGAAAATCTCATCAGCGGCGCGACATCGGGCGAATGAGCGTCATGTCTCAAGGGACGCCTGAATCGCCGGCGCGTCGTCGAGGCTGAAAAAGCGAAAGGGCGAACAATGGCGACGGCCAGGAACACGATCTGCCTGTGGTATGACAAGGACGCCGAGGACGCCGCCCGCTTCTACGCCGAAACCTTTCCCGACAGCGCGATTAGCGCCGTCCACCGCGCGCCCGGCGACTATCCATCCGGCAAGGCGGGTAACGTGTTGACGGTCGAATTCACCGTCGTGGGCATCCCCTGCCTCGGCCTCAATGGCGGGCCCGCCTTCAAACAGAGCGAGGCCTTCTCGTTCCAGATCGCCACCGATGACCAGCAAGAGACCGACCGCTATTGGAACGCCATCGTCGGCCAAGGCGGCCAGGAAAGCGCGTGCGGTTGGTGCAAGGACAAATGGGGCGTCTCGTGGCAGATCACGCCGCGCGCGCTGACCGAGGCTTTGGCCGCCGGCGGCGATGAAGCAAAGCGCGTCTTTGCGGCGATGATGACCATGAAGAAAATCGACATCGCCGCGATCGAGGCCGCGCGGCGCGGCTGACGGCTCCGCCTTCTCTTGCTTTCACATCGGTTGCCATGACGGAAAAGCCCCTGCTCAATCTCAACGCCGATCTCGGCGAAAGCTATGGCGCCTGGCGGATGGGCGACGACGACGCTTTGTTGCGGCTCGTCCAATCCGCCAATCTGGCCTGCGGCTTTCACGCCGGCGATCCCGTCACCATGGGCCGGACCGTGCGCCTGGCGCTGGCGGCCGGCGCGAGCCTTGGCGCCCATCCGTCTTATCCCGACCTGCAGGGTTTTGGGCGCCGAGCGATGCGCTGCTCGATTGAGGAGGTCGAGGCCCTCGTGCTTTACCAGATCGGCGCGCTCGACGGTTTTGCGCGCGCGGCGGGAACGCGGGTCAGCCACATCAAGCCGCATGGCGCGCTGAGCAACGAATCCTGCCGCGACCCCGCCCTCGCCGCCGCCATCGCCCGCGCGGCCCGCGCCTATGACCGCGACCTGATCCTGCTGGCGCCGGCCCATTCGCGGCTCGCGGAGGCCGGCCTCGCGGCTGGACTCACGGTCGCCATCGAGATTTTCGCCGACCGCGCCTATGATGACGACGGCGCATTGGCGCCGCGCGGCGAGCCGGGCGCCGTGCTGCACGGCAGCGCCGCCTGCCGCGCCCATGTCGCCGCCGTGCTGGCCGCCGGCGGGCTCGTCACGCGTTCGGGCAAGATCCTGCCGACGCCGATCCACAGCATCTGCGTTCATGGCGACGGGCCGGATGCGGTCGCGATCGCGGCCGATCTTCATCGCTTTCTGAAAGAAAATTATAGTCTGGCGCCGCTTCCCGCCTTGTTTTTCTAGAGCGGCGTGCGAAAAAGCAGGCGCCGGTTTTTCGCCGGAACGCGCGCGATCTCGCCCGGGAAGCGAAGGAACGCACAGGAGCGCACCATGTCCGCACCGCTCGCCACCCGCGCCGAACGTTTCGCCAAAGGCAAGTCTCTCCGCAAACTCACGCCGCGCGCGGCCCACGGCAAATTGGTCGGGCCGATGGATCGCGACGCCAACGCCATTCTCGAGGCGCAGAACGCGACCCGCCTGCCCGGCCTGATCCCCGTGCGCCGGCAATTGATGGCGGAAAATCCCTTCGCTTATCTGCGCGGCGCGGCCGCCGTCATGGCGCATGACCTGCAATGGCAGCCGATGGCCGGCTCCCCCGTGCAGGCCTGCGGCGATTGCCATCTGATGAATTTCGGCGCGTTCGCCACGCCGGAAGACAACATCCTGTTCGACATCAACGATTTCGACGAGACGCTTCCCGGCGTCGACTTTACCGTCGACGTCAAGCGCCTGGCCGCCAGCGTCGCCGTCGCCGCCGCCGACAAGAAATTGTCGAAATCCGAGCGCCACACGCTCGCCGCCGCCGCCGTGCGCGCCTATCGCAAGCGGATGGAGCATCTTTCCTATATGAGCCCGCTGGAGATCTGGCACAGCCAGATCGATCTCGAACGCGAGGCGAAGAAATTCCGCAACGCGCCGCTGCGGCGCAAGATCGCCACCGTCATGGCGCGGGCGCGCGGCGAAGGCCTCGACAAGGACGACAATTTCCCGACCCTGGCGGAATCCGGCGCGCCGGTGATCCACGACAAGGCGCCGCGCATCTTCCATTTCGCCGCCGGATCGGACGCCGCCCGGGGTTTCGACCCGCAAACCGATCTCCCGCCCTATCGGGATCTGCTCCCCGGCGCGGTGCAGACCCTGCTCGATCGCTACGCCCTGCGCGATTTCGTGTTCAAGGCGGTCGGCGTCGGTTCGGTCGGGACCTATTGCTATGTCGGCCTGTTCATGTCCGGCGACGACGAGCCTCTGTTCCTGCAGATGAAGGAGGCCAATCATTCGGTGCTGGAGGCGCTGGACGGGAAGCTGGCCTATAGTGGGCATCAGGGACAGCGCGTGGTCGACGGCCAGCGCATGATGCAGGCGGCGAGCGACATTTTCCTGGCCTGGGCGGAACACCAGGCCACGGGCCGGCAATATTACGTTCGCCTGCTGAAGAACCGGGTGCTTGGCGGCGTGAGCGAGATCGCCGAGGCCGAGGGCCTTGCCGATTACGCGCGGTTATGCGGACGCACGCTCGCGCGCGCCCACGCCCGTTCCGGCGATCCGGCGGTGATCTCCGGCTATCTCGGCGACAGCGAGGCCTTCGACGAGGCCATAGCCGATTTCGCCCTCGCCTATGAGCAGCAGACCGAAATCGACCACGAGGCCTGGAAAGCGGCTTTGCCGCCGTCGCCCTGAGCGGCGACGGCGGCTATTATCTGAACCTCACACCCAGCCGGTGAGGTAATAGACCCCGATGATGAAAAACACCGCCGTGGTCTTGATGCAGGTCACAGCGAAAATGTCCTTGTAGGACTGTTTGTGCGTCAACCCGCAGACCATCAGCAGCGTAATCACCGCGCCGTTATGCGGCAGGGTGTCCATGCCGCCCGAAGCCATCGACGCGACGCGGTGCAGCACTTCCATCGAAATGCCGTTGGCGTTGGCGGCCTCGATGAATTCCTTCGACATGGCGGCGAGCGCGATCGACAGGCCGCCCGAGGCCGAACCGGTGATGCCGGCGAGCGACGTGACCGTGACCGCCTCGCGCACCAGCGGATTGGGAATGGCCCCCAGCGCGTCGCGAATGACGATGAAGCCCGGCAAGGTGGCGATGACGGCGCCGAAACCATATTCCGACGCCGTGTTGATCGAGGCGAGCAGCGCGCCGGCGACCGCCGCCTTGCCGCCTTCCGCGAACCGCGAACTGACCGCGCGGAAAGCGAAAATGATGACCGCGATAATGCCCGCGAGCAAAGCGCCTTCGACCGCCCAGACCGCCTGCAATTTGTCGACCGAAATATGAACCGGCGCCGCCATGGCGGGCAGTTTCAGATCGTAGCTCGCGCCGTAGCCGTTCTTGATCAGCATCGTGAACAGCTTGTTCAGGCCGAAAACGAAAACGAGCGGCAGGATCGCGAGCCAGGCCGGCGCGAGCTGTTCATGCTCCATCGGCGGCGGTTCGTTGGTATGGCCCTCGCCATAGCCCTCGCCGGCGGCCAGGGCCCGCCGACGCTGCCATTCGAGATAGGTCATGCCGACGATCAGGATGAAAATGCCGCCGATGATGCCCAGCACGGGAGCGGCGAAGGCGGTGGTCTTGAAATAGGTGGTCGGGATGATGTTCTGGATCTGCGGCGTGCCGGGCAGCGAATCCATGGTGAAGGAAAAGGCGCCCAGCGCGATGGTGCCGGGAATCAGCCGTTTGGGGATGTGGCTCTGGCGGAACATCTCCGCCGCGAAGGGATAGACCGCGAACACGACGACGAACAGCGACACGCCGCCATAGGTCAGGATGGCGCCGACCAGCACGATCGACAGCATCGCCCGGCTCTCCCCGAGCAGACCGATGACGGCCGAGACGATGGATTTCGAGAAACCCGAAATCTCGATCAGCTTGCCGAACACGGCGCCGAGCAGGAAGACCGGGAAATAGTTTTTGACGAATCCCACCATGCTTTCCATGAAAACGCCGCTGAAAGCGGCAGGAACGGCGACGGGATCGGTGAGGAGAACGGCGCCCATCGCAGCGATGGGCGCGAACAGGATCACGGAAAATCCGCGATAGGCGACGAACATCAAGAAGCACAATGCGCCAAGGGCGATCAGAAAATCCATGGCTGTTTCCCACCCGCTGAAGTTCATGCAGGCGTCGGTTGCTTCCGACATCCTTGCCGTTTCATTTGTAAACGATTTTTCGGCTTTGGCGATGCGTCCGCCGCATAAAGAACATATTTTTCGTCGGCCCGAATGATTAACGGATCAGCCGGCCGCGATTAACCACCAATGGAACATGTCCTTTGACGCGGCGCGGCCAATGTTAGCATTGGCCCAATTCAGCGTCCTTGCCGCTGAACGACCGCAGTTAACGCCCGCCACGGATGCACTGGCGGGCGTTTTCCGCTTGAGAGGGACGTGGCGGCGGCGTGTTTCCGCCGGGCGGCTCATGCGCGCCGAAAATCGCTCCCGTCCCTGCGACGCCGGATGTTGCGCCGCCGTAAGCTGGTTTGATCTGAATCAAAGACATAATTCTTGTTTGGCCAAAGCTTTATAAAGTTGGCGAACCTCAGAACAAGCGGCGTTTCACCAAAACAAAGCCATAGGCATTGATGGTCGAAATCAGGCTTGGAGTCCTGAAAGAGCGTTCCTCGACGCAGGCCCGAACTGATTGAGAGAGAATCAATGTTGACACTTGTGCAGTCCGACGATCAGCACACGAAAGCTGGCGACGATGTTTTGATTCACGTTCGTTATCTGTCCAGCGGCGCGGTCATGACCATTGACAGGCTCCCTTCCCAACTGACCGCGCAGGAATGGCGCGATCTGCTGCTCACGGATGCGGCCGACTATTATCAGACCTTCGCCGGCGCTCGCGGTTTCTTCCGCCTGCCGCGTCCTGTCTATGACTCTCTTCTCGCCAATGTCACGCCGATGGCGGCCGAATAAAACCGAACATTGCGGATATTCAAAAATAGCGCCAGCCGGTGATCCGAGCTGGCGTTATTTTATCGGCTCCACTGATTCCATGGGAGAGGGGCCGGGATGGAAGATTGGACCTGGGGTCTGTTGCTCACCGTATTGACATTCATCGTCCATGCGACAGGCATCGCGTTGATGGCGGCCTTGGCCATGCGCATCCGAGATCGGATGCAAAGCGGAGGCGCATGGCGGCACACATTTGTCATCACGATCGGCTTCATCGGCGTGGTCGGCTTGCTTTTGGCCACGCTGCACGGGATCGAAGCCGGAATCTGGGCGACGGCCTACTGGCGCCTCGGCGCGCTCCCGTCGCCTCAGGAAGCGATGCTTTACTCCGTGGACTCGATCACGACGCGGGGCGCCTCAGGGCTGGTGCTGGAACGGGGCTGGCGAATGATGGGCGCCCTGGAGGCCGCCGACGGGATGCTGCTGTTCGGCATCAGCACGGCGTTCATTTTCGCGGTGATGCAGCAATATGCCCCGCTGATTCATCGGCGCCCGCCACCGCCTTAGGCGGCATTGGCGCGCCAGAGGCGCCGGCCTCCTCGGCGGCCGCCTGACCCCAAAACTTGTGGCGGCCGGCCACCGGTTATTCCCGCTCACACGCTCCGCATCCTCTCACGCCAGACTGACGGCCATGGGAGCCACGCCGTTGCGCACGCGGCCGTCCGTCGCATCAACGAACAGCGAGCCTATCGACTCGCGTGATAACCGTGATCCGGCTGATCGTCGGTCGAACGCCCCGGCTCCTGAGCGTTCAGTTTTCGCTCGTGGGCCGCGCGCGCCATGGGCGCCAGCCACCATGCGATCGGCGCTGACGCGGCCAATGACGCAACGACAACGAAGGGCATCAACGTCATGGCAAGGTTCGCCAGCGGAGTCGCTAGAACCAGAACAACGCCAATGCCGAAAACAACCGCCTGAACCATCATGTAAATAACGATGGCTATAACCGTGCGGTTTGACGTGAGATTTGGCGTCTTATCCTCTCACACATGTTTCGAATCCTACCCTTTACAACGCTCAGCGAGCCATCCGTGTTCCTATTGTTTTTTGGCCGGCGATTTTCTGGGATGATCGGCGCCATCAGATTTACACAACCGTTCGCTATAAGGATCGCAATTCCAAGGCGCGCTCGGATGTACAGCCGCCAAGGATCGGGCCCCGCACGGTGAAAACCGGTTGCGGGGTTTTCATTGCGCGCCGTCCGCGGCCCGAGCAGAAAAAGCGCCGGGCGCGGGCGATCATGGAGGTTCGGCGATCAAGAAAATGTCGAATGCTCGCCCCGCATTTGTTCTGCGATCGCGGTCTGGGCCGTCCGCCATTCACGATCCGTCGCTAGGGACGCGCGGCGTGTATTGAAAATTATTAAAATTTCAATTAGTTACAATGAGATATCGCGGGCAGCGCTCGATGAAAATGAGCACTATGAAATCGTCATAACCCTTTGATGATCGTTCAAATATTCCCTGCTTTGCGGCTATCGGCGGGTTTCGGTGGCGTTTGGGTGGCTAACGGCGGCCATCTCGGGGTTTGGTGGCGTCCTCGCGGCGCCTATCCTATTTGCACATGGCGCTGTGAAGCCTATCCATCAGATCAACAGCATCTTGAATGGCAGCCGGATGGACCGCGCCCTCCAGCACTTCCTCGACCCGCATCACCGCGGCATTGGCGGCGTCGGCCTTCTTACGCCCCTCGGGTGTCAAACGTGCAAGCTGGCGACGACCGTGACGAACGTCCTGTCGACGCGCCACCAGCTTTGCTTCTTCCAGCTTTGCCAGAACGCCCTGCATCGATTGCGGGGTGATGAAGGCGCGCTCGGCTAGGTCCGCATTGGTCTGATCCGGCCTCGCGTTCAGTTCTGCCAACACCGCATATTGGGCGGGATTGAGCCCAAGCGGCTTCAGCGCCTCCTCCATGCGGCGGTGCAGGGCATGCTGCGCCAGCTTCAGCCGGTATCCCAGCAGAGGTGTCATATCCTTGGTCATTGTAATATCAGCCACCTTATATTATATCAGGCTCCTGATGTTATCATTCCATGTCAAGGAGACAACCATGCCCCGCCTGATCGGCCCCGATTTCATCGGAATCCAGGCTCAAGACCTTCGCGCAGCCAAAGCCTTCTATGGCGACATGCTGGGCCTGCCTGTGCTGCAGGAGAACCCCGACGCGATCGTCTTCGACGGCAAGCCTGCTCCGTTCGCGGTCAGAAAGCCGCTGGTGGATCTGGAAGCGGCTCAGGGAAAACTCGGCTGGGGCATTGCCCTATGGTTCGGCTGCGATGACGCCGATGCGCTGCATAAGGAATTGAAGGCGGCAGGAATCGCCATCGCCTTTCCGCCGAAGGACGGTCCTTTCGGGCGATATTTCGCGTTTCGCGATCCGTTTGGCTACACGATCACGGCGCACACCGTATGACGACGCGCTACTGGATCGGTGTCGCGAGTCGTGATCACGTCAAGGCCGCTGAGAGTGGCGGGTTTTGCCAGTTCCGCCACGGCCGGACTGCGCCGATCCGGCGACTCTCGACCGGCGATGGCGTGGTCTACTATTCGCCGCGTGAACGCATGGGTGAAGGCGCGTATGTTCGCGCTTTCACAGCAATCGGCGAGATACGCTCGGGGACTGCCTATCATGCGGAACAATCCGCGTGCTTCGACCCTTGGCGCCGAGATGTCGATTATCGATCCGCGAATGATGCGCCGATAGCCCCATTGCTTGGTCAACTTTCCTTCGTACGGGAAAACCCGAACTGGGGCTTGCTGATGCGCCAAGGCTTCTTCGAGATCACGCAAACGGACTTCGACGCGATCGCAAAGGCCATGGGAAAGCGACCTCCATCACCGGCCGGCGGCGTCGAATAGCCATTGGCCCCGCCGGCTGGCTTGATCGAACGCCTGCTGCGAAGCGATATGGTAGCGAGTCGCCAAAGATATCGGCGGCAATTACGCGCTCTCGACTTCTTGGCAGTTCGTTGAGTCCGGTTCCAATAGAAGCGCCTTCTATCGGATTATGCCGTGGAATTGGTGGTTCTCTATACCGCATGGCGGTAGCGGTGATCGGCGGGAACATCGCGCCACAGAGGAAATCGGCGGGGCTGGCGGAAGGGGTGGGATTCGAACCCACGGTTGAGTTGCCCCAACGGCGGTTTTCAAGACCGCTGCCTTAAACCACTCGGCCACCCTTCCCGAAACGTCCCGCCTTCTGGCCTCTCCGCGCGCGAAAGGCAAGGTCTAACTCGCCGCGCGCTCGCTTGTGGCCTCATTGCGGCCGCATCGCCTTTCTATTTCCGCGCGAAAGCCTTAACAGAAGGCCATCGCCTTCACGACCCGCCGGAACAATGAACGACAGCGCCGACACGACGATCCAGGACCCGAACGCCGGCGAAAGCCGCACCATTTCCTTCGTCTCGCTGGGCTGCCCCAAGGCGCTGGTCGATTCCGAGCGCAT
>NZ_JAYSBG010000012.1:0-25077 GCF_041915505.1 Rhodoblastus sp.
AACCGCCAAAGAATGCCGTTGATCACCCGTCGGTCGTCAACCCGCGGCACACCACGCGGCTTGTTCGGCAGCAGAGGTCCAATGATCGACCATTCCCGATCGGTCAGTTCAAAACGCCGACGCGTCAACGAGGAGGTTCATGACGCGCTGACTGGCCATGCAGGAAAAAGCGAGGGGCGCAAATACGGAGACGGCTTCGTTGTTGAAACCCTCGCGCCTGCGGTCGCAAAACTCAATTGGGGCAGGCTGAACCTGGGTTGACCTCGTCCGAATCCGTGACGGCATGATTAGGCAGAATAATCGGCTTCGCCCCCGTTCGACATCCGACCTATCGCACGATCGCCGGATTCACGTATCTGGCTGGAGCGGGAGGATACCCAGCTGAGATTCGGAGCCGCCGAAACGCCCGGAATCCTTGACGTCGCAGACGCTGGAGACAGTTAAGTGATACACAGCTGGCGACAGTCGATCAAGGCGCTTGAGCCTAGCCGCGCCCCTTGTGCCCGCAAACCCTTTAGCACAGTAAGCCAAGCCGTCCTTGACCGCAGAAAACAGTTGTGCAGGAGGCTCAATCCGGCTTCGCGACGGCGCGTCGGTCGAAGCGGGCGACGATTAGAGTGCCTCCGCAGCGAAATGCATTGCGCGGCGCTGGGGATGTCACACCATTGAACTCGGTTGGGCCTCAAAAAATCGCGAGGCCGTCACCAGCGTCCGAGATCAATCAGCCCCCACGCAAGTCGGGGAATGAAAAAGCCCGCCCGAATTGGGGGCGGGCTTTTTTTGTCGTTCCGCGGCCAATCAGGGAGCGGAGATCATCACATCCGACGATTTGATCACCGCGTGGACGCTCTCACCAACTTTGAGAGCCAGTTCGTCAACGGCTTCGTTCGTGATCGAAGCCATCACGATCGTCCCACTGACGTCGATGCTGACATGCGCGGTCGTCGCCCCCGTCTTGATTTCGACGATTTTCCCGGGAAGCGCATTTCTGGCGGAGATTTTCATGGTGGCAATCCATTCTCATTCGGCGCCGCCGATCCAACGGCGACAACGCGGCGAGCTTACACCAAGCCGTTCAATGCGAAACATCCAATCGCATAACCCTGCATCCGCCAACATGCGGCCCCAGGACTCTCCCCTAAACCGGAGGGACAAGGGGTCTCAGGTCAACTCCCACCCATCGCTGGCGGCGCTTGGAACCGTCGACATCCGACCCCGCCCGCTTATCGCGCAAGGCCCTTCCGGGCGAGTTCGTCGAGATAGCCCGTCCAGATGAAATCGTGCTCAGCTCCGAGCCGGTGGAGATAGTCCCAAGTGTAAATTCCGCTGGCGTGTTTGTCGTCGAATTCGAGGATCACCGCGTAATTGCCGACCGGCTCCATCGCCAGGATCGCCACATTCCGTTTTCCGCCGACGGTCTTCCTTTCGTCAGGGGAATGACCCTGCACTTCAGCGCTAGGACTGGTTACGCGCAGGTATTCAGCGGTGAGAGCATAAGCTTCACCGGATTCGAAAGTGACGTTCAGGACCTTGCCCTGTTCGGCAAGCCTCAACTCGCTCGGCCAATGCGCGTCGTTCATCGCTTTTCTCCCAAGCGGCCCTTGCGCCGCAGAATTCACATCGTTTTTTCGTTTGCGCCAAGAGGCTCGCTGTCGCTCAGCCTTTGGCCGTCCGTTCGAACATGCGGTCGATCTTGGTCGCCATGATGAAGTCGTTCTCATGACTCCTGGACATCCTTAGGCGAGTGACCGCGCCCACGGTTGCTAACCTTGCATTATGGCGGTCGCACATGGACGTGGTACATCGGCAAGGAAGTGCCACGCTGGCGCGGCTACGCGCGGACGCGTAAGGCTTTGAGATAAAAAGTGTAAATAACTCAGTAAGTTAGCGCTAGAGGAGGAGCGCTGCCGTCTTTCCCCAAACAATCCAGATATACGCTATCGCCTTCGCGCGTACGCTTAAGCTGGACGCGTCTTAGCTCGTCGTCGCGCCGCCGCACGCTAAGGCGGCGGCCAACCGATCGACAAAGCGTGCGTTGCGTCGGAGACGCTTGTCGCGTTTCAGCCTTCCTCCGCGACCGAGCGCTGACGCCCATGGGCGCGCCTTCAGAACGCGCCTTCGGCGCCCTCCTCGAGCACTTTGCGCATGATCGCCCTCACCTGCAGGGCCTCCGCTTTCAGTTCGGGCGGCAGCGTCTTGCCGCCATGGATCAGCAGATCCATGTTCAGCGTATAGATCCACAATCTGCCGGAGCCGTCCTCAAGCAAGGCGATGCGGCAAGGGAGATAGGCTGCGAAAGCCTCTGAATAATCGATCATGTGCGCTGCGGTCAGCGGGTTGCAATAGAGGTAGATTTTCAGCCTGCGCCACGGCTTCCCCTGCATGGCGCCAACCTGATCGCCGAGCGGCAGCGCTCCCACATCCTTGAGGTTCATGCCGGCCGCAAGCGAGCGAATCGCCTGATCGACATCGTCGAAGCTCAAACCCTGCTTGACCTGCGCCTTCCAGACGGTCGCCTCGGCGGGATTGCCGGTCTGGATCAGGATTTTCGTCATGGCGGCGTAGGTTTCGCCGGCGCCGGGGTCGAGATCGGCCAGCACGGCCCGCGCCTTGATGAAGAGAGCGAGGCCGCCGGCGAGAGCCAGCAGCCCGACCAAAGCCAGCGCGTTCCGGATGAATGCCAAGATTTCCTCCCCGACGGCGTCTTGGCCTTGGTTGCGCTTTTGCCCGCCCTCGAGAGCAAATCTACATTCAAAAATCGCAATATTGCAATATTTAACCCCTCGGCTATGATCGGCGCGCTCTCCGCCATGGACGGCGCAAGAGCCAAGACCGGCGCCCGAAGAGGGAGCAAGCCGCAACAATCCAAAAAGCGCCCGTATCTGGGAGGAAATAACGTGAAAACCGCCATTCTCGGCCTGACTCTGGCTCTGTTACTCACCCCGGCTTTCGCCGGAAATTACCAGCCTGTCGACGTGACGAAACTGCCCGAAGCCAAGCAAAGCAAGCTCGGCCTTTATCTTTCGGCGCCCGAGGCGTTCAAGATGAAATCCGACGGCGGCGCCAAGGTGATGTTGATCGACATCCGCACCAAGGGCGAGTTCCAGTTCCTCGGCACGACGACCCTCACCGATCAGAACATCCCCTATATGGAGATCGACGACCCGACGAGTTGGGACAAGAAGAACAACCGCTACGCCATGTCGCCCAATTCGGATTTCGTCGGCGCCGTCTCGGCCCTCGCGACCAGGATGAACCTCGGCAAGAACGATCCGATCATCCTGATCTGCCGCTCCGGCGACCGCTCGTCGCGCGGCGCCAATCTGCTGCAGGAAGCGGGCTTCACCAGAGTCTATTCTGTGGTCGACGGTTTCGAGGGCGATATAGGCTCCAACGGCCGTCGCGACGTCAACGGCTGGAAGAACGCCGACCTGCCCTGGACCTACAAGATCACCGAAGGCCAGGCCTATATTCGCTGAGCCGCGCATCCTGCGCGAGGAGAGGCCGTGTCGTCTGGCGTGACCCGCAGGGCCGCGCTCGCCGTTGTCGCGAGCGCTTTGTTCGACGCCCCCGAGGCGCGGGCGGAAATCGCGCGCGCCTTCCCGGTAGCGACGCCCGAAGGCGCAGTGATACGCAACTTCGCCATCGCGCCCGCGCTTGCCCCGGACGACCTGCCGGGAGTGATCGCGGCGGGCGCGGCGAAGGACGCCCCCATTCTCTATGTCTTTTCCGATTACGCCTGTCCCTTCTGCCGACTGGCCTCCCAGGAGCTGGATTTGCTGCTCGGCCCGGAATCCGGTATGAGGCTCGGCCTCCTGCAACACCCGGTTCTGGGCGTCGGCTCGGCCAATGCCGCTTCGGTTGTGCTCGCCGCCAAAAATCTGTTCGGCGACGCGGCGGCGTTGCGTCTTCACAGCAGGCTGTTCGAGACGCCGGGGCGGGTGGGCGCCGACAAGGCGCTGGCGCTCGCCGAAACATTGGCGCTCGCCCCCGCCCGGCTCAAGGCTCAGGCCACGCGGCCCGAGACGCAGGCGGTCCTCGACGCCCAGGTTAACCGCGCCATCGCGCTGGGCCTGCGGCAGACGCCGGCTTTCGTGCTGGGCGGCTACGCCTTCATCGGATGGCCCGGCCCGGAGACGGTCGAGGGCTTCGTCCGGTCGCTCGGACGCTGCGGCGGCCTTGCGTGCCCGGACGCGACGAAATGAAGGCCCTCGCCCGCCTCTGCCTGATTGTCGCGGCGCTGCTGCTGCGCACCGGCCCGGCGCCAGCGGCGGAGCCTGTGGAGATCCGCGTCGGCGTCCTCGCCTATCTCGGCGCCGAGGAGGCGGAAACCGACTGGGCGGCGACATTGATGCAGTTGAACAAGGCGCTGCCCGCCTATCGCTTCATTCTCGTCCCAGGCGCCAAGGCCTTTCTCACCGCCGCGGTGGCGGACCACCGCCTCGATTTCATCATCACGAATCCCGGCCATTATCTCGAACTGAAGATCGATTATTCGGTAACGGCGCTGGCGACGGAACAGAGCCTGGACGGCTATTCCTCCTCGGAGGCGGTGGGCGCCGCCATTGTCGCGCTCGACCGGCGCGGTGATCTCCAGAAGCTGAGCGATCTGCGCGGACTGAAAATCGCCGCGGTCGCGCAGGACGCCTTCGGCTTTCGCGCCGCGACGCGCGAATTGCTCGAGCGCGGCGTCGAGCCTGACGGTTTCGTTCCGGTCTTTTCCGGTTTTCCGGCCGACGGCGTGTTCGACCTCCTGCGCGCCGGACACGCGGACGCCGGAATCGTGCGCACCTGCCTGCTGGAGAAATGGATCGCCGAGGGCAAGACGTCAGCGGCCGAATTCAGGGTTCTTGGACGCAGGACCGATCCGCCGACGCCCTGCGCTGCCTCGACCCGGCTCTATCCCGGCTGGGCCTTCGCCCGCTTGGCGCAGACCCCGGCGCGGCTCGGCGAGGAGGTGGCCCGCGCCCTTCTCGCCCTGCAGCCTGGAACGGGCGAAAAGATATGGAACGCGCCGGAAGATTACGGCCCGGTGGAGGACCTCTACCGCACGCTTCAGGTCGGCCCCTACGCGCCCTTCACCCGGCTTGGCCTTGCCGATCTGGCCTGGCGGCAGCGCTTCGCGCTGGCGCTGCTCGGCACGGCGGCCCTGTGGTGGATCGTCCATGTCGCCCGCGTTTCGCAATTGGTGCGCCGCCGCACCCGCGAACTGGAGGAAGCGCATGAAATCGCCCGCCTCAAGGATGCGAAGATGGAGCACGCCATGCGCTTGTCCCTGATGGGCGAAATGGCTTCCTCGCTCGCCCATGAGATCAACCAGCCGCTGGCGGCGATCCTGACCTATGCGCGCGGCTGCGAGCGACGTCTTGCGCGCGGCGAAGACAGCGCCGCCGTCCGCGAAGCCATCGGCCGCATCGCGGTACAGGCCGAACGCGCCGGCGACATCGTCCGGCGCATGCGCGAATTCGTGCAGAAAAATCCGGCGCGGCAGATCCCGCTCGAACCGGCTTCCATGTTCCGCGACGCGCTGGCGCTGTTCGAGCCTTCGGCCGCCGCGCGCGATCTGACGGTGGAGACCGATCTGCCCGACGAACTGCCGCCGGTGCGAGCCGACCGCCTGCAATTGGAGGAGGTGACGCTCAATCTCTTGCAGAACGCATTGGAGGCGGTGGATGGCCAGGCGGAAAAAAAAGTGCGCCTCGCGGTGGCGCGGGAAGGCGCGACCATTGTCGCCTCGGTCAGCGATAATGGCCCTGGCCTTACCGGAGCGGCGCGCGCAAAACTGTTCGAGGCCTTTTTCACCACCAAGCCCGGCGGACTGGGACTAGGCCTGTCCCTGAGCCGCTCGATCGTCGAAGCCCACGGCGGCCGGCTGAGCGCGGACGAGGACGCGCCTGACGGCGCGACCTTCCGTTTCTATCTGCCCATTATCGCAGAGACCGCCCATGTCTGAAGCCCAAGGCATGGTCTATATCGTCGACGACGACCCCTCCTTGCGCGACGCCATCGGCTTTCTTGTCGGCTCGGTCGGCTATGCGTCCTGCGCCTGCGAATCAGCCGCCGAATTGCTGCGGAGGATCGATGAAAGCCAACCCGCCTGTCTGGTGCTCGACGTGCGCCTGCAGGGCTTGAGCGGACTGGAGTTGCAGCGCGAATTGACGGACCGGGATTCGCCGGCGCGCATCATCTTTGTTTCCGGCCATGGCGACATTCCCAAGGCGGTGCGCGCCATCCGCCACGGCGCCGTGGATTTTCTGGAAAAGCCCTTCGACGATCAGATGCTGCTCGACCGCATCGGCGAGGCGCTCGCCGCCAGCGCCGAAGAATTGCGGCGGCGCGCCAGCCGCGCCAGCCTCGAACGGCGGCTCGGCGGTCTGACCGAACGCGAGCGCGATGTGCTGCGCCTGGTGATTGGCGGAAAGACCAGCAAGTCTATTGCCGCAGCTCTGGATATTTCAGCCAAGACGGTGGAAAATCACCGTCACAATATCATGACCAAGGCCGGCGTGGCCTCGGTGGCGCAACTGATCGCCTGGGCGACGGAAGCTGAAGAATCGGCGGCTGGGTGAAAACCCCCAGTCATCCCCGGCGTCGTCCCGGATAGGCATGCGGCTGCGTCGCCGCCAAGATTTGCTTAAAGAAGAACAGCGTTCACGCCGGCAAACCGGCAGGCGCGGATCGAAGCCGGCGCATCGCGAGGAAACATTCCCCGGACGCCATTTTTCGTCCGCGTCGTTAAAAACAGCGACGCGTTCAAGGGAGGAATGATGGCCTTGGCCAAGCGGCGCCTGAGCGCCTTCGCTTTTCCGTGCGACCGCAGACCGGCGCCGGCTTCGACCGTTCTCTTTGCGGCCCTGGGCTCACGGGGGACGCCGTGTCGGTCATGAAATTTCTGAAGCTCGGCGCCGCCGTCGCGGCCATCGGGCTCGTTGTCGCCGTCGGCGGCGCCTATGTGGCGCCGATCTGGTTCGCGCCGCGGCAGAACGTTCATGCGAACGCGGCCGATCCCGCCCTGATCGAACAGGGACGGTCCGTCGCGGAAGCCTCGGATTGCGTGGCGTGTCATACCGCCAAAGGGGGCAAGCCTTTCGCCGGCGGCCTCGCCATGCAGACGCCGATCGGCGTGATCTATTCGACCAATATCACGCCGGACAAGGACACGGGGATCGGCGGATATGATTTCGCGGATTTCGAACGCGCGGTCCGTCATGGCGTTCGCAAGGACGGTTCGCCGCTCTATCCGGCGATGCCTTATATTTCCTATTCCGTGCTGACCGATGGCGACGTCCAGGCGCTTTACTCCTTTTTCGCTTCGGCGGTTCAGCCGGTATCGCAGCCGAATCAGCCCTCGACGATTCCGTGGCCACAAAACATGCGGTGGCCGCTGGCGTGGTGGCAAATGCTGTTTGGCGGCCACAGCCGCTTCGCGCCGCCGGAAGGCGCGACGCCGGAGGTTGTTCGCGGCGCCTATCTCGTCGAGGGCGCGGGGCATTGCGGCGCCTGTCATACGCCGCGCGGCGCAGCCTTCCAGGAGGTGGCTCTCAAGGATGGGCCTGACGGCGCGTTCCTGTCCGGTTCGGCGCTTGAAGGGTGGTACGCCAAGAGCCTGCGCCACGAGGATGTCGGGTTGGGGAACTGGTCGCAGCAGGAAATCGCCGATTTTCTCAAGACCGGCCGCAACGCGCGAACGGCGGCGTTCGGCAGCATGGCCGATGTCGTGCAGCATAGCGCGCAGCATTTCAGCGAAACCGACGCATCGGCCATCGCCGCTTTTCTCGTCAGCCGCGCGCCCCGCCCCGGCCATGCCGCCGCCGCGCCCAAGGCGGAGGATACGACCACCGCGAAATTATATGACAGCGCGGACCGCAGTCCCGGAGCGCTCGGCTATGTCGCGCAATGCGCGCCCTGCCATCGCCTGAACGGCCAGGGAACCCCACGGCTCTTCCCCGCTTTAGCAGGCAATTCGGCGGTGACGACCCAGGACCCCAGCTCGCTGATCCAGATCACGCTCGCCGGCGGCGCCATGGCGAAAACGCCGGCGGACAAGACGCATCCGTCCATGCCTGAGCTGTCCAGGCTGGACGACATCGCCGTGGCCGACATTCTCACCTTCGTCCGCAACAGCTGGGGCAATACGGCGACGCCGGTTTCCGCGGCCGACGTCGCCGCCATGCGCGGCGTGATCGCGGGGAAACCGCTCGACTATATTCCCGAGCGGCCCTCGCCGACGCTGGCGGCGAGCGTCAAGGCCGGCCAGGAGTTGGCGCTCGATCGCGCCAAGGGCAATTGCCTTGCGTGCCATACGCTGAAGGGCGGCGACGCGCCGAGCAATGTCGGCCGCGAATTGGTCGACATGAAACGGCGTTTCCCCATTCGCGGCGATCTGGTCGAGATTCTGACCGATGAATCGATGCGCAATCCGATTGCGCCAATGCCGTCGCTGGGCCGCAATCACGTCCTGAGCCGGACCGAGATCGAGCAGATCATCGACTTCCTCTACACGCTGTGATCGACATGGATTATCGTCATTCAAACATCAAACTTCGCCTCAAGGGCGCTAAAAGGGCGGACCGCGATGCTCCGCCGCGCGCACGGTTTGCGCTTGTTCGCAATATCGCTTGCGTCCTGATGTTGGCGGCGGCGCCGGCCAAAGCCGCCGACAAGATCGACCCGGAAACAGATCGCAAAGCGCTTCAAGCCTATTTCTTCGCCAAATTTCCGAAGACGCCGGTCGAGGACTTTGCCAACGGCCCCTATGCGGTCAACGCCGAAATGCGCAAGCAATGGAAGGAAATCATGGAATTTCCTCCTTATGAGATTGCGCTCGACGAAGGCCGCGCCGAGTGGGAGAAACCCTTCGCCAACGGCAAGCATTATGCCGATTGTTTCGACAACAAGGGTGTCGGAATCCGGCAGACCTATCCCCGCTTCATCGCCGGAACCGGCCAGGTCGAAACGCTGGAAGGCGCGATCAACCGCTGCCGGGTCGAGAATGGCGAAAAGCCGCTTGACCCGATGACGGGAACCATGGCGGCGCTGTCGGCGGTCATGTCGGAATCCTCCCGCGGCAAGCCCTTCGCGATCGTCATTCCGGACGATCCGCGCGCTCTCGCAGCTTACGAGAGCGGCAAGGAATTTTTCTATTCCCGCAAGGGGCAGCTCGGCGTCTCCTGCGCCTCCTGCCATATGTCGCCAGCGGGCCAGCGGCTGCGCGGCGACATTCTCGCGCCGGCGCTGGGCATTCTGGCGGCCATGCCGATCTATCGCTCCGACTGGGGCAGCATGGGCACATCGATCCGCCGCATCTCGACTTGCTCGTCGCAGACGCGCGCCCTGCCGTTGAAGGCGGACGACGAGGATTATCGCAATCTCGAATATTTCCTCTCCTATATGAGCAACGGCGTCCCGATCGCCGGTCCTGGAGCGCGCCCATGATGCGTTCATTTTTTCTGGCGGCGGGCTTCGCCCTGCTGACCCTGCCCGCCTTCGCGGCGACGCAAGCCGAGGCCGAAGCGGCGGTCGCCGCCGCCGCAGCAGCCGAAGCGGAGGCGATCGCGGCCAAGGCGGCCTGGACGACGACGGAATCGGCGCTGGCCGACGCGAAAAAAGCCATTGCGGCAGGCAAATGGGACCAGGCGAAAGCCGCCGCCGATGAGGCGCTCGCCATGGCGCGCCTTTCGATCGAACAGGCCAATGAGCAGAAGACAGTATGGCGGAACGCCGTGTTCCGCTGAAACAACCCCAGGGGGCCAGCGCCCCAACCGATGCAGATTTTGACAATAGCCGGGAGAAAATCATGATCTTTGAACACCAAGCCAGCCGCAGGCGCTTTCTCCGCCAGACGGGCCTGTTGGGTCTCGCCGTCTCCGCCGTGACCTTCCTGCCGCGCATGGCCTATGCGGCCTGGAACAAGCCCGCCTTCGAATCCAAGACCATGGCTGACGTTTTCAAGACGCTGGGGGTCGAATCGCCGACCGTCAGCGCCGATGTCCAGGTCATCGCCTCGGACATCGCGGAGAATGGCGCCGTGGTGCCGGTCGAGGCGATCAGCAAGATCCCCAACACCACCCAGATTTCGTTTCTGGTCGAAAAGAACCCGACCATGCTTACCGCGCAATTCGATCTCGGCCCGGATACGATTCCCGAGATCAGCACGCGCCTGAAAATGGCCCAGACCTCCAATGTCGTGGCGCTGGTGAAGGCCGACGGCAAATTCTACACGGCGTCCAAAGAAATCAAGGTGACGCTCGGCGGCTGCGGCGGCTGAGGCTGCAAAGACGCCCGACAACGAAAATGCGAATGAGAGGAGAAACCTGATGGGCAATCCGATGAAGATCCGCGCCGCCAGCAAGGACGGCGTCACTGAAGTGAAAGTGCTGATGAACCATGTGATGGAGACCGGCCTGCGCAAGGATGCGTCCGGCGTGCTCATTCCGGCCCTGTTCATCACAGAGGTCACCGCCAAGCTCAACGACAAGGTGGTGCTGCAGGCGCAGTGGGGACAGGCCGTGGCGAAAAATCCCTACCTCGGTTTCAAGGTCAAGGGCGGCCAGCCGGGCGACAAGGTTTCCGTCTCTTGGACGGACAGCTCGGGCGACACCCGCTCCGACGAAACGACCGTAAGCTGAGACTGGATCGGGCGGCGCGGGGATCGCCCGTCAACCCTCAAATCGGAAAGCCTCATGAACCGCCGCGAATTCCTGCATCTTCTCTCGACCGCCAGCGTGGCGGGCATGGCGTTGCCGCTCGATCCGGCGCGGGCCGACGACGCCGCCGAAGCGCTTTACGACGCGCCGGCCTTCGGCAATGTGCCGCTCCTGCACATCACCGACTGCCACGCCCAGCTGAGGCCGATCTATTTCCGCGAGCCCAATGTCAATATCGGCGTCGGCTCGATGGCGAACCGGCCGCCGCATCTCGTCGGCGAGGCCTTCCTCAAACAGTTCGGCATAAAGCCGGGCGCGCGCCTCGCTCACGCCTGCACTTTTCTGGACTTCGAGCGCTACGCGGCCCTTTACGGGCGCGTCGGCGGCTTCGCCCATATGGCGACGCTGGTGAAGCGGCTGCGCGCGACGCGTCCGGGCGCCCTGCTGCTCGACGGCGGCGACACCTGGCAGGGCTCCGGCGCGGCGATGTGGACCAAGGGCCAGGACATGGTCGACGCGGCGAAGTTGCTCGGCGTCGACGCCATGACCCTGCATTGGGAATGCACCTATGGCCAGGACCGCGTGAAGGAGATCGCGGAAAAGGATTTCGCCGGCCATATCGACATCGTCGCGCAGAACGTCAAG
Source organism: Rhodoblastus sp. (assembly GCF_041915505.1). Classification (GTDB taxonomy): domain Bacteria; phylum Pseudomonadota; class Alphaproteobacteria; order Rhizobiales; family Beijerinckiaceae; genus Rhodoblastus. The sequence continues at coordinate 11,292 of NZ_JAYSBG010000012.1, forward strand.
ACGACCGATTTCGGCGATCCGGTCTTCAAGCCTTACGTCATCCGCGCGGTCAACGGCGTCAAGGTAGCGGTGATCGGCCAGGCCTTTCCCTATACGCCCATCGCCAATCCCCGTTACATGGTCGCCGACTGGACCTTCGGCATCCAGGAAGACAATATGCAGAAGACCGTCGACGCCGCCCGCGCGGAAGGCGCGAAGGTTGTTGTCGTCCTCTCTCACAACGGCATGGATGTCGATCTGAAAATGGCCTCCCGCGTGCGCGGCGTCGACGCCATCCTGGGCGGACACACGCATGACGGAATGCCGGCTCCGAGCATTGTCGAGAACGGCGGCGGCAAGACGCTGGTCACCAACGCCGGATCGAATGGAAAATTCGTCGGCGTCCTCGATTTCGACGTCAGGGACGGACGGGTGTCCGATTTCCGCTATCGGCTGCTGCCTGTCTTTTCGAACCTTCTGGCGCCGGACTCGGACATGGATGCGCTGATCGCCAAATCCCGCGCGCCCTTCGCAAGCAAGCTCGACGAGAAGCTCGCCGTCAGCGAGGGACTTTTGTACCGGAGGGGCAATTTCAACGGCAGTTTCGATCAGTTGATCCTCGACGCCCTGATCGCCGAGAAGGACGCCGAAATCGCCTTTTCACCTGGATTCCGCTGGGGCACGACGATCTTGCCCGGCGAAGCGATCACCATGGAGAATGTCCTCGACCAGACGGCGATCACCTATCCTTTCGTGACGCTGACGCCGATGAAGGGGGCCATGATCAAGGAAATCCTCGAAGACGTCTGCGACAATCTCTTCAACGCCGATCCCTATTACCAGCAGGGCGGCGACATGGTGCGCGTCGGCGGCATGACCTATTCCTGCGACCCGACCGCGACTATCGGCAACCGGATCGGCGACATGATGTTGAACGGCAAGCCGGTGGAGGCTGAGAAGACATACAAGGTCGCGGGCTGGGCTCCCGTTTCGGAAGCCGCGCGCGACGCGGGCGGCGAGCCGATCTGGGAACTCGTTGCGCGTCATCTGCGCGCTCAGAAGACGATTCCCGCGCCGAAACTCAACCTGCCCCGATTGAAGAATGTCGACGGCAATCTCGGCCTCGCCGGCTGACTTGCCGTTTCAGCCATGGAGGCGAGCATGCGTAGGATCTGGGCGTTCGTATTGATATTGTTGTGCGTGACGCCCGTCTTCGCACAGGACAAGCCGGCGGTGGGCGGCGCGGCGCCGGCCGCAGCCCAGGCGGAGGCGGAACCGGACAAGGTCGTCTATCATATCGATGACGCGGCCGTTCAAGCGCTGAAGGCGCTTCGCAACATGCGAAACCAGATGGATGTGGCGCCGAAGACCAGGATCGTCGTCGTGGCCCATGGCGATGGCGTCGACTTCCTGTTCGACGGCGCGCGCGATCCAAAAAGCAATGTCGCCTATGGGCCGCTGATCTCCGATCTCAAGGCGCGGGGCGTGACCTTCGAAATTTGCCAAATCACCATGAAACGGCGCAACTTGACCAAGGATCAATTCGTCATGGAGGCGGATTTCACGCCCTCGGGCGTCGTCCGGCTCACCCAACTCCAGTTCCGGGACCATTTCGCCTATATCAAGCCGTGATGCTCGACCAATTCATCGATCTTGTCGGCGACAGGAACGCGCTCGCCATCGGCGGCGCGGCGATCGGCGTCGTTTTCGGCGCGCTGGCGCAAAGGTCGCGATTCTGCCTGCGCGCCGCGACGCTTGAGGTCGCGCATGGGCAATTGGGCGAGCGGCTGGCGATCTGGCTTTTCGTCTTCTCCTCCGCGCTGATCGCCACCCAGGCGCTGATCCTGCTCGGTCTCTTCGACACTGGAACCGTGCGCCAACTCAACAATCGCGGAAGCCTCTCCGGCGCGATCGTCGGCGGCTTGCTGTTCGGCTGCGGCATGGCGCTGACCCGCGCCTGCGGCAGCCGCATGCTCGTGCTCTCGGCCACCGGCAATCTGCGCGCGCTCCTGTCGGGACTGGTTTTCGCCGTGATCGCGCAAATGTCGCGCGACGGCGGACTGTCGCCGCTGCGCGCGGCGATCGACGACTTGTGGACGATCGACGCGTCATCGCGGGACATGATCGCGATGTTCCACATGGGCCATTCCGGCGCGCTCCTGTTCGGCGCGCTCTGGCTGGCGCTCGGCGTTTTCATCGCCGTGCGGCGCAGGCTGCGGCCCTCGACCTGGCTGGCCGCCGCTGGCGTGGGCGCCACGGTCGCCGCCGCCTGGGCCTTCAATTACGCCATGTCGATCAACTCATTCGAGCCGACCTCGGTCCATTCCTTGAGCTTCACCTCGCCCTCGGCTGATGTTCTCATGTACGCTCTTTCGCCGCCGGGAACGCCGCCGAGTTTCGACCTTGCCCTGATCCCCGGCGTCTTCGTCGGCTCGTTCCTCGCGGCGGCCTTCAGCGGCGATCTGAAGCTCGAAGGATTCCATGACGGCGAAAGCATGAGGCGTTATATTGCCGGTGGAAGCCTGATGGGTTTCGGCGGCATATTGGCGGGCGGCTGCGCGGTCGGCGCCGGCGTTTCCGGCGCCTCGGTCTTCGCAGTCACCGCCTGGATCGTGCTGTGGTCCATGTGGATCGGCGCGGTGCTCACCGATCGTCTGGTCGATCAGAAAAAGCTGTGGGGGCTCGGACATGTGGTCGCGTAATTTCCTGCTGCTCGCCCTGCTCGTCGGCTCCGGCCCCGCGCTTGCCGGCGAGGACGACGCCGTCGCTCTCGGCCGCAAGCTCATGGCGGAGAACGGCTGCAACGGCGCCTGCCATCAGGCCAAGGCGCCGGGCGGCGACCCGGCGAAGCTCTACACCCGCGCAGACGCCAAGGTGAAGTCGCTCGACGGCTTGAGACGCCAGGTCGAGCGCTGCGTCGCCATGGTGGGCGCGCAAATCATGCCCGACGAGATCGACCCGGTGGTCGCCGCGCTCAACCACGATTACTACAAGTTCAAATGAGAGCCGCGCGGCGCGCAAGGATCGACCTTCGCGGCCGATTTTGCGCCAGCGCAAAGAGGCTCACGATTGCGAACCTTTGTCGGCGTCACGACGATTTACCGGCGGCCGCTGCTGTGGAATTCTGCGCGGATCGGGAGGCTTGACATGAACAACGCGCCACAGACGGACGCCGAAGGCTATCTCTTCGAACCGGCGGACTGGACCGAAGGCTGGGCCATCGAAAAGGCCCGGGAGCTGGGCGTCGACCTGACGGAGGATCACTGGGTGACGCTGCGATTCATGCGCGCCTTCCAGGAGGAGCATCAGGTCGCGCCCGACGCCCGTTTCGTCATCCGCCATCTGAGCGAGACGCGCGGCGCCGGCCGCAACCGGCTGTTCGAACTCTTCCCCTATGGCTATGTCGGGCAGGCCTGCAAGCTGGCCGGCATGAAGCGCCCGCGCGCCTGGAGCACGGGCTGAACAGCGGATCAGGTCACCTCGAAACGGATCGCCTCCTCGCCATCCGAATCGGTCACATGCACCGCGCAGGCGATGCAGGGATCGAAGGAATGGATGGTGCGTTGGATTTCGAGCGGCTGTTTCGGATCGGCGAGCGTGTGGCGATCCATCAGCGCCGCCTCATAGGCGCCCGTCTGACCCGTCGCGTCGCGCGGGCCGGCGTTCCAGGTGCTGGGCACCACCGCCTGGTAATTGTCGATCTTGCCGCCCTTGATGACGACCCAATGCGCCAGCGCGCCGCGCGGCGCCTCCATCGCGCCGACGCCCTTCGCCTCGCGCGGCCAGGTCGCCGGATCCCACATCCTGTTGTTGTGCACAGAAAGATCGCCCGCGCGGATGTTCGTCATCAGGGAGTCGAGCCAGCCGTCCATCTGGTCGGCGATGATCTTCGTCTCCAGCGCGCGCGCCGCCGTGCGGCCCAGGGTCGAGAACATCGCGGTCAGCGGCAGGTCGAGTTTTTTCAGCGCCATGCCGGCCAGTTCACGGGTCTGTTCGTGCCCTTTCGCATAAAGCATCAGCACGCGCGCCAACGGCCCGACCTCGACGGCCTTGCCGCGCCAGCGCGGCGACTTCAGCCATGAATAGGATTTCTCGACGTCCAGCAATTCGAACGGCGGCTGCGGGCCGCTATAGGCCAGATTGGTCTCGCCGGCATAGGGATGGAGGCCCGCATTCTTGCCGGCGCTGTAATCGTACCAGCTATGAGCGGCAAATTCCTGCACCTGCTCAGGATCGTTGAGGTCGACTGGCTCGATGCGATTAAGGTCGCGGCCGAGGATCACGCCCGAGGGAATGAGCTTCTTGCCGCTATTGGCGAGGCCGTCGGCGGGGAAGTCGCCATAGGTCATGAAATTGCCGAGGCCCTCGCCGCGCGCGAACCAGTCCTTGTAGAAACTGGCGATGGCCAGCGTGTCGGGCAGATAGACCTGATCGACGAAATCGCGCATCGACTTGATGATGGCGCGGACCTGGTTGAGCGTGACGATATTCACCGCCGTCGAAGCGGCGCCGTCGCCGGCCTCGCCCGGCCCGGCGCTGATCGGCGACGGCGAGCCGCCGACGAGGAAATTCGGATGCGGATTCTTGCCGCCGAAGATCGTGTGGATCTGCACGACCTCGCGCTGCCAGTTGAGCGCTTCGAGATAATGCGCGACGCCGAGCAGATTGGCCTCGGGCGGCAGCTTGTAGCCGGGATTGCCCCAGAAGCCATTGGCGAAAATGCCGAGCTGTCCGCTGTCGACGAATTTCCGCAAGCGGCTCTGCGCCTCCGCGAAATAGCCAGGACTGGATTTCGGATAGGACGAAATGCTTTGCGCGAGTTCGGAGGTCGCCTTGGGATCGGCCTTCAGCGCCGAAACCACGTCGACCCAGTCGAGCGCATGCAGGTGATAGAAATGCATGACATGATCATGCACATATTGCGCGCCGATCATCAGGTTTCTGATCAGTTGGGCATTGACGGGAATGTCGTAGCCAAGCGCATTCTCGACCGCGCGCACCGAGGCGATGCCATGCACCAGAGTGCAGACGCCGCAGATGCGCTGCGCGAAAGCCCAGGCCTCGCGCGGATCACGGTCTTTCAGGATCAGCTCGATTCCGCGCACCATGGTGCCGGAGGAATAGGCCTGTCTGATGATGTTGCCATCGCCCAGTTCGGCCTCGATCCGCAGGTGGCCCTCAATTCGCGTGATGGGGTCCACGACGACGCGTTTGCTCATCGCATTTTCCTCGATCTCATCATCCGGTCAAAATTCAGTCTTCGAGATGATCCGCCACCAGCTCCAGCAGGCTTTCGACCTTCTGGTCCCATTTGGCGTGCTTGGCCCCAAGCGCCAGCGTGATGCGACATTGGCCGCAGGCCGTGACGAAATGCTGCGCATTGGCGTCCTCGACCTGTTTCTTCTTGATCTCGAACGCCTTGAAGCGCAGCGGATCGGCGCGGACATTCGACACCACGCCGCCGCCGCCGCCGCAACACCAGCCGAGCGCGCCATGATCCTCGAATTCCTTCAATTCCAGCCCGAGCGCCTTCAGCACAGCGCGCGGGGCCTCGGTGACGCCGCCGCGCCGCCCGAGTTGGCAGGGATCGTGGAAGGAGGTCGTCTCGCCGATCTTCTGCAGCCTGATCTTGCCGGTCTCGACCAGCTCGCCGAGAAATTCGGTCATGTGGATGATGCGCAGCGGGATTTCGCGGCCATACCAGCGCGCCGCCTCCCAGCGCGCGGCGCCATAGGCGTGGCCGCATTCGGGCAGGATGAGGGTATGCGCGCCGATCGCAATGGCATTGTCGATCATCTTGCGCGTCATCTTTTCCTGGAGATCGAGATCGCCGTTGAGATAGCCGATGTTCGACGCCTCGAATCCCTCGCTGCTATAGGTCCAGCTCGCGCCGATCTTGTTGAGAATTTTGGCGATGTCTGTCAGCGCCTTGGTGTGTTCGGTCAGCTCCGCCGGCGCCGTGGTGACGACATAATCCGCTTTGGGAAGATCGACATTGACCGGCACGCCGTTCTCTTCGCCGGCCTCGCGGATGATGTCGGCGAAATCGTCGGACGGCGTCGCCGGGCTTCCCCACGCTTTGGCCGTGCGATCCATCAACTCCAGGCGATCTGGAACGAGGCCCGCCTTGTACATCCCGTGCCGCGCCTCCTTGATCAGTTCCGCGATGTCGATGCCCATCGGACAGGCGAGCGTGCAGCGGCCGCAGAGGCTGCAGGCGTCGTAGATCAGCGATTCCCATTCCTGCAGCATGTCGAGCGAGACGTTCGACTTGATCCCGAACAGCCGGTAAAGCGGCGCAAAGGGCCCGACGTGGCGGTGATAGGCCTGTTCGAACGGTTTCAGCTTGTTGATCGGCGTATATTTCGGATCGCCGGTCGTCACATAGAACTGGCACGCATTGGCGCACATGCCGCAGCGCAGGCAGGATTCCATATGGATCGCGGCGGTGCGCGCGAAATCGCGCACGAACGCCTGCATCGCAGCGTCGCGCCGCTGGGAATCGCTCCGATCGCCCTGCGCGTCATAGGCGACGCCGGAGGCTGTCGTCTTGGCGGTCATATCTGCGCTCCTCTGTGCCGGAAGCGAACGCCCGTCGCGCCGCGCGACAGGACGAACAGGAAGGCGTGCATCAGCTTGCCGAACGGGAACCAGACCAGGAAAGCGCAGACGCTCAGAATATGCAGCGCCAGCAGCGTCTCGTAGCGGGCGCCGAAATGGGTCACCGCCGCAAGCCCGGTGACGACGGGCAGGAAGGTCATCAGCCAGCTGACGTAATCATTGGTCCGGGAGATCAGCTTGAGGACAGGATTGGTCAGGCGATAGGCCAGCGCCGCCAGCAGCGAGGCGGCGGTCAGGGCGCCGACCGCGACGACCACCCCGCTCGGCAAGTTCGGCCAACCGACGCCGAACAGGCTCTTGATGAACAGGATATGCGGCCCGAAGGCGAAGACGCAGATCGCGAGGCCGATGTGGAAGACATAGCCATTGACGGTCGTGAACGGCCCCGCCCTGAGGAAGGTCCTGTGCGGGATCATCTTGCCGAAGATCGCCTGGAGCGCCGCCAGCCAGTTCGGCGGCGCGCCCTCGCGCGGCGGCGAAAAATCGCGCCAGGGCGGCAACGCCAGCACGCCGACCAGCCGCCACAGAAGCCCCGCGACGAAAATCGCCAGCGAGACGGTCAGGGCCGGTCCCCTTGCGAATGCGAGCAGCTCCATGGCTCACTCCTTCTCTTTTTCACGCGCGGCGAGATAGGCCTGCTGATGGTTGCGCGCCGAAAGCGCGGCTCCGACGCCCAACGCCGCGCCCGCGACGGCCGCGCCGGCCAGAATCGGCCCCATGGCGCCGAGCGGCGTCGGCAAGGGCCGGTAGAAGCCGCCCTGATCCCAGAAATTCGGCTCGGAACAGCCGAGGCAGCCATGGCCCGACTGGATCGGGAAGGAGACGCCGCCATTCCACTTCAGCGTGGCGCAGGCGTTATAAGTCACCGGTCCCTTGCAGCCGACCTTGTAGAGGCAATAGCCCTGGCGCGCGCCCGCATCGTCGAAACCTTCCGCGAACAGGCCACGATCGTAGAACGGGCGCCGATAGCAGCGGTCGTGGATGGTCTCGCCGAAGAAGGCTTTGGGGCGGCCAAGATGATCGAGTTCCGGCAATTTTCCGAAGGAGAGCACGTAGGAGATCACGCCGGTCATCGCCTCCGGGATCGGCGGACAGCCGGAAATATTGATGAGCGGCTTCCCGCTTGTGAGCGCTGAAATCGGAACGGCGCCGGTCGGATTGGGCTTCGCCGCCGGAATGCCCCCGAAACTGGCGCAAGTGCCGACCGCGATCACAGCATAGGCGTCCTTCAATGTGTCTTCCAGCATCTGCCTGTTGCTGACGCCCGCGATCATCGAATAGCCGGGATTGTCCAGCGGCACGGAGCCGTCGACGACGACGATATATTTGCCCTTGTTCGCGGCCATGGCCTGCAGCCGCGCCTCTTCCGCCGCCTCGCCCGACACCGCCATCAGCGTATGGTGATAGTCGAGCGAGATGAAATCGAAGATCAGGTTTTCCAGCGTCGGCGCGTGCGAACGCGTGATCGATTCGGTGCAGCCGGTGCATTCCTGGAACGACAGCCAGATCACCGACTGCCTGCGCGCCGCCGCCAGCCCCTCGGCCAGGGCCTCGGCCGCCGAAGGCGGCAAGGCCATGAGCGAGGCCGCATAGGTTGCAAATTTCAGGAAGGCGCGCCGCGACACGCCGCGTCGCTCCAATTCGGAGGCGAGATTATCGTCAGGTTTCATGCGACGTCTCCACGATCGCGCATTTCCGTTCGAGCGCATCCGCCAGGCGCCGCGCCGCGCCATCCGCGTCGCGCCGGTCGGCGAATAATATTTTCGGGCAGGCCGTGATTTCGATCAGGTCCGCGACGATGGTCGCGTCTCCGAAATGGCGCACCCGCCAGACGCCGGAATAGCGCGTTTCCCAGATTTCCGAACGGCCCAGCACGTCAAGCGTCGCGCCGGCCTCGCCGCGCCCCAGCGCCTCGTCCAAAGCCTCGCGGTCGCGCCCCGATATCGGCAGGCCGCCGAGATCGATGGCCGCCGCCTCGCCCGTCTGAGCGAAATGGATCAGATGGGCGAGGACTTCTCGAAGCAGCGCGTCGACAAAGCCGCCGGCCGGCTCTCGATCCAGATTTACCGGCGCGCAAGACGAACTCACGGCCCCCACCTCTCGACCAGTTCGCGCGCCGCGCGGCGCATGGCGGGAAGCGCCGAGGCGACGGCCGGCGTCGGCTCGAGCCCCCATTCGACCGTTTCGGGCTGGACGCCGATCAAGGCCCTGCGCTCCGGCTTGCGGCCAAGCAGTTCCGCCGCCGCCAAAAGATCGGACAAGGCGACCTCATGCGCGGTGCGCTTCACGCCTGAGAGTTGGGCGTCCATGTCGGCGCCCGCGAAAGTGCGAACCTCGCCCGGCTCCGCCCCGAACAGAGCAGCGTCGAACACGATCAGCGCGCCGCAGGCTTCGACTTCCGGCAAGAGCGAGAGCCCCAAGGTTCCGCCGTCAAGAACGCGCACGCCCTCCCCGGCGGACAGCGCGAAGCCGTGCGCGGCGTGCACGCCCGCACCGTCGTCCCGCATCAGGAGATTGCCGATTCCGAGAACGAGCACTGGAGGCGTCATCGAAATTCGCCCTATAACATCGTGATATTATCATATATAAATTGTCCCCGCATCCGCCTTGACCTGGATTAAATCGCTCATGGCGAACGCGCCCGACGATCGCCAAAAAACGCGGGGCCGGTCCTCGGCGGCCCCGCGAATGCGAGCGCATTGCATTCGGATCAATATTTCGCGACGACGACCGGCGGCCTATCCCAGCGATAGGTGTAGCCCAATGTGACTTCGAGCTCCTCGAGCCAGATGCTGATATTCGAGTAAGGATTGTAGCCGAAGCCCGGAAGATATTCCTGACCGGACACATGAACGCGCGGCGAATAGAGCAGCGAGAAATCGACCGACGAATTCTGATTGACCGCATAGCCGAAGCCGGCGCCGATATGGCTCGTGACGACGCCCGGCGCCAGGATATTGAACATGACGTTCTGCGCCGTCACGGGCTGGGTGCTGTAGGAATAGCCCGTGCGCAGGGTCAGGCGATCGGAATAGTTCCATTCAAAACCGACGGCGATGATATCGACATCCCTCCAGCCGAAGCCAGGGCCGTTCGGAGCGCCCATCGTCCCCGGGTAGATCGGGGACATCGCATTGCCGATCGCCGGCGACAGCGAATAGAAAATATGCTTGTAATCGACCATCATGGCGAGGGTCGGCATGATCTTGTAGGAAACGCCGCCGCCGATCGTCGCGGGAATGTCGAAACTGCCGCCGCCCGCGAACAGGCCGCTATAATTCTGGAACTTCGTGCTCCAGATAGGCGTCGATCCTTGCACCGAAAGCGAGAGATCCGGCGCGACATGATAAAGCATGCCGGCGCGCAATCCGCCGCCCACGGAATAGGCGGGCGAGTGATCCGTCACATACATCGGATTCGAAGACAAGCCGAACGCGCTGAACGCCCCAAGACCATAGGCCGAGAAGATCTGGACGGACATCACCGGGGCGATGCCGAACGAGACATTGCCGAAACGCTGGGCGTAGCCGCCGTAAATCAGCGCCTGATTGAGATCGACGCCCGCGCGGCCGCCGCAGAAGACGCCCTGCGTCGGCAAGCCATACATGCCGCAGGCCGGATTGGCGATCCCGCCCGAAAAGGTCGTGTTCATGCCGCCATTGCCTACCATGGCGAAGCCGAAGGCCGAATCGGCGGTCAGCGGCTGCGAATAGCCGAGCGCCGGAATGACGAAGGCGTTGCGATAGCTGTCGACGCCGCCCGGCGCGGTCAGCATGGTCCCGGAGGCGTCATAGCCGCGCCAGGGCATGAAGATCGAGACGTCGCCGGTAAATTGTCGGCCGATGTCGACGAGGCCCGCAGGGTTTTCCGAGATCGAGATCGCGGTGGAGGGATTGGCCGAACCGGCGCCGGCGAGCGACTGCTCGCGTGCGCTTGCGCCTTCCACGAAATAGCCTTCGGTCGCCTGCGCTCCGGCGCCTCCGCCAAGCAGCGCGACGCCACAAAGGCCCGCGCCGAATATGTGCCGCCAAATCTGGGTTATTGCTCCTCCCCCTTCAAGAATTTTGCGCCGGGCGATTTTCGCCTTCGTTGCGCTTTATATTTTCACATCATGACATATGAATTCGTACAAAAATGTCGTGTTTTTGCAACAGGCCCTTATCAATCGCAGGCTGCGCGAGAAAAATCCGTCCAGGCGTCGCAGCGCTTGACCCGAAACGCGGTCTTTCCATATATTCGTTTTTCTAAATATATAAAAACCGCCTCGGGGAGCGGAACGCTTGATCCTGTCCTACACTGACGGCGCCGCGGCGATTTCCGGCGTCATCGTCGGCTTCGTGCTCGGCCTGATCGGCGGCGGCGGCTCCGTCTTCGCGACGCCGCTGCTCTATTATTTCGTCGGCGTTCCCAGCCCCCATGTCGCCATCGGCACAGGCGCCGCGGCGGTCACCGTCAACGCCCTCGCCAATCTCCTCGGCCATGCGCGGGCAGGCCGCGTCCGCTGGCCCTGCGCCTTCGTCTTCGCGGCGGCGGGAACCTGCGGCGCCCTGGTCGGCTCGTCGCTGGGGAAGCTCTTCAACGGCCAGAAGCTGCTTCTGTTATTCGGCGTGCTGATGCTGGCGGTCGCGACGCAAATGTTTTTCAAGCGTCCAATGCCAAGCGGCCATGATTTCCAACTGACGCGAGACAATGCCAGGCAAAGCCTGCCCGCCTTGATCGGCATCGGATCGATCGTCGGCGCTCTTGCCGGATTTTTCGGCATAGGCGGCGGCTTTCTCGTGGTTCCGGGCATTCTCGCCGCCACCAATATGCCGATGATCGCGGCGATCGGCACCTCTCTCGTCTCGGTCACCGCTTTCGGCCTCGCGACGGCGAGCAATTACGCCTTGTCCGGACTGGTCGATTGGCGAATCACAGCGATCGTGGTCGCTGGCGGAATCGTCGGCGGCGTGTTCGGCGGCGCGCTTGCGGGCCGGCTTGCCGTCCGTCGCCAGATCCTGACCAAGGTCTTCGCCGTCCTCGTCGCAACGGTCGGATTTTACGTGATCTATCGCGGCGTTCTGTATCTGACGGACGTCTGAAGTTTCCGCGATCGCCGCGTCGCGGGGCGCAAAGGATTCAACGGGATTATCGCCATGCTTTCGACAACTCCCTTCACGCCGCATCCCTTCGCCCGTTTCATCGCCATTCTCGGGCGCGGCAAGAATCTCTCGCGCTCGCTCGACGAAGCAGAGGCGGAAGAGGCCATGGCGATGATTCTGGCGGGCGACGTATTGCCGGAACAATTGGGCGCCTTCCTGATGCTGCTGCGGATGAAGGAGGAAGGCCCGACCGAACTCGCCGGCTTCGTCCGAGCTGTGCGCAAGTCTTTGCTCCCGCCGGAACAGGGGCTAGCCGAGGTGGATTGGTCGTCCTATGCCGGTAAGAAGCGGCAATTACCCTGGTATCTGCTCGCCGCGCTCTGCCTCGCCCAGTCCGGCCGCCGCGTATTCATGCACGGTTTCGACGGCCATACCGCCGGCCGGCTTTACACCGGCGAGGTCCTCGCCGCGCTCGGCCTGCCGACGGCCAGCGATTTCGTCGCCGCGCGGCGCCAGATCGCGCAGAACAATTTCGCCTATATGGACCTCGGCGCGATCAGCCCACCGCTCGCGCGCATGATGGGTTTCAAGCCCATTCTCGGCCTGCGCTCGCCCATTCATACGTTGGCGCGGATGATCAATCCAATGGCGGCGCCCTGCCTGTTGCAGGGAATTTTCCACCCCAATTACATGAGCACCCATCGCGACGCCGCGCTGCTGCTCGGCGAACCGAATATGGTCGTGTTTCGCGGCGAAGGCGGCGAGGTCGAGCGCCGTCCCGGAAAGCCCTGCGAAACGCAAGCCGTCATCGACGGCGTCGCGATCGAGGAACGCTGGCCGCCGCTGATGGAAGAGCCGCGACAACTGCCCGACGAGACCATGGATATTTCGCGTCTTCGCGCGGTATGGCGGGGCTCGTTGCGCGACGATTACGCCGAGGCGGCGATTGTCGGCACTTTGGCCATCGTTTTGCGCGTCATGCGCATCGCACCGGACCAGAACGGCGCACAGGCTCAGGCGGAGGATCTGTGGCGCGGCCGCGACCCGGGCCGCCTGCTCGCCGCCTGAACGAGAGACATCATGGATCGCCTGCCGATTTTCCTGAATGTCAACGGTCGCCGCGCCGCGGTCGTCGGCGGCGGCGCGCTCGCCGCGCGGCGCGTGGAGACGCTCGCGCGCGCCGGCGCCGAGGTCTGGCTGTTCGCGAAAGACTGGAGCGACGAAATCGAGGCTTTGCGCGGCCAATGCCGGCTGGGCGATCTCGACGACCACAACGCTTTGTTCGGCTTTGCGCTGGTCTATTTCGCCTTCGAGTCGGGTGAGGCGCCGGATGACGCCCTGATCGCCCGCGCCCGCGCCTCGGGAGCGCTGGTCAATGTCGCCGATCATCCCGGCCTGAGCGATTTCATCACGCCCTCCGTGCTCGACCGCAGCCCGCTGGTGGTGGCGATCTCGACCGGCGGCGACGCGCCCTTGCTCGGCCGCATGTTGAAGGCGCGGCTCGAAACGCTGGTTCCGGCCGCCTATGGCCGGCTCGCGGCGCTCGCCGGCGCAGGCCGCGCGGCTCTGGCCGAGAAACTGACCAGCCATCAGGCCCGCTTGCGCTTCTGGGAGCGCATCTATGACGGCCCCATCGCCGAACTGGTGCTGGCCGGCGACGAGACGGCGGCTCAGGCCGCGCTCGATCGCGAGATCGCGGAATGCCGGCCCGACGGCTCGGCCGCCTCCGACCATCCGGTCGGCGAGGTCTATCTGGTCGGCGCCGGGCCGGGCGACCCCGACCTACTCACCTTCCGCGCCTTCCGCCTGATGCATAAAGCCGATGTCGTGCTCTACGACCGGCTGGTGGACCCGGCCATCATGGATCGCGTGCGCCGCGACGCCGAGCGGATTTACGTCGGCAAGAAACGCGCGAACCACGCCTTGCCGCAGGACGAAATCGGCGACCTGATGGTCAAGCTGGCGCTGGAAGGCCGGCGCGTGCTGCGGCTCAAGGGCGGCGACCCGTTCATTTTCGGGCGCGGCGGCGAGGAGATCGAAAAACTCGCGGAGCAGCGCATTCCCTTCCAGGTCTGCCCCGGCGTGACCGCCGCGGCCGGCTGCGC
>NZ_JAYSBG010000013.1:0-24844 GCF_041915505.1 Rhodoblastus sp.
GCGCAACGGGCGTTACAATGAAACGATTCGAGACTGAAGCGCAGTGCGGGCGCGAGACGCCGCGCCAGATCGGGAGCTGTCCAATGCTGATCGGCAAGTTGTTTTCGGGCCGGGATCGGACGCGGCCACTGCTGCTCGCCTTGGCGCTGATCGGCGCGCCAATGCCGCTCGCCGCCCAGCAGCCGGCGCCCGCCGACGCGAGCCAGGCCCCCGCCGCCCCGGCAGAAGCGCCGAAGACCGAGCCCGCCAAACCCGACGACGCCAAGACGGACGCGCCGAAGACGGACGCGCCCAAATCCGAGGCGCCAAAAACCGAGGCTCCTGCCGAGGAAACCGCGATCAAGACCGAAGAGGTCGCCGCCCACGTTGCGATCCAAACGCATGGCGCCGCGAAATGGGAAGAGGGCTACGCCAAGATCGGCGAGGCCATCGCCAAATTGCGCGCGGCGGCGCAAAAGGCCGGGCTCAAGGAAGCGGGGCGGCCGATCGCCGTGTTCACCGACACCGACGACGCCGGGTTCAAATTCGACGCCATGCTGCCGGTGGACGCCCCGGCCGACGCCAAGCCCGATCTCGGCGCGGATGTCTCCGTGACCCAGTCGCCGAGCGGCAAGGCGCTGAAATTCCAGCATCGCGGCGCCTATGACGACATCGATTCGACCTATGAGGCGATTACGGCCTATCTCGACGAGAAGGGGCTGGAGGCGCGCAATCTGTTCGTCGAGGAATATGTCAACGACGCCAAGGATTCGAGCGACATGGCGCTCCAGGTCGACATTTACGTCTTCCTGAAATAGCCCCAAAGAGGCGCCGGCCGCCGAAGCGGCCGGGCCTGATCGCTCAGAGCGATTTGCGCAGGGACGCGACGATGGCGTCGCCCATCGCGGCGGTCGAGACCGTCGTGGCCGCGTCGCCCTTGATGTCGGCCGTGCGCAGGCCCGCCGCCAGCACGTCCGAGATCGCCTTTTCAATCAGATCCGCCGGCTGGCCGAGGCCGAAGGAATAGCGCAGCGCCATGCCGAATGAGCCGATCATCGCGATCGGATTGGCGATTCCCTTGCCGGCGATATCCGGCGCCGAGCCGTGGACCGGCTCATACATCGCCTTGCGCTTGCCGTTGGCATCGGCCTCGCCGAGCGAAGCCGAGGGCAACATGCCGAGCGAGCCGGTGAGCATGGAGGCGACGTCGGACAGCATGTCGCCGAACAGATTGTCGGTGACGATGACGTCGAACTGCTTCGGCCAGCGCACGAGCTGCATGCCGAGCGCGTCGGCGAGCATGTGCTCAAGCTGCACGTCGGGATAGGACCGCTGGTGCAGCTCGGTCACCACTTCCTTCCACAACACGCCGGATTTCATGACATTGTGCTTTTCGGACGAGGTCACCTTGTTGCCGCGCTTGCGCGCCAGTTCGAAGGCCACCGCCGCGATGCGCTCGATCTCATAGGTCTCGTAGACCTGGGTGTCGACGGCGCGCTTCTGGCCGTTGCCGAGATCGACGATTTCCTTGGGCTCGCCGAAATAGACGCCGCCGGTCAGTTCGCGGACGATCATGATGTCGAGGCCCTCGACGATCTCGCGCTTGAGCGCCGAGGCGTCGGCCAGAGCGGGATAGCAGACGGCGGGACGCAGATTGGCGAACAGGCCGAGGTCCTTGCGCAGGCGCAGCAGGCCGGCTTCCGGACGCACGTCATAGGGCACATTGGCCCATTTCGGCCCGCCGACGGCGGCGAGCAGCACGGCGTCGGCCGCCTGCGCCCGCGCCATGTCCTCTTCGGAAATTGCCTTGCCGTGCGCGTCATAGGCCGAGCCGCCGACGAGGCCTTTTTCGAATTCGAAACGGGCGAGCCCGGCGTCGGCGATCACCTTCGCGACCTTCTCGACCTCCGCCGTCACCTCGGGACCGATGCCGTCGCCGGGCAGCAGGAAAATATTATAGCTCGCCATGATTCGCCTCGCGGTCGCAGATTTGGGAAACTGCGGCCTTGCTAAACGCGGCGCCCACGGTTTGCAAGGGTTTGCGCGGAGCGAGGCGCCTTGTCGCCGGCCGGAATGGAAAATCCCGCGCGCCGAAGCGCGCGGGATCCGTTTGGTTGGGAGCCGGCTTGACGATTGGATCAGAACACGAAGCGCGCGCCAACCACCGGGGCAAAGTTGGTGTAGTAGTTGAAGCCCATCGCGGTCAGCTTGCCGGACGTCGACACCGTGCCGCCGGCGAGGCCGCCGTTGACGGCCGACACTTGCATGCCGCCATAGACGTCGAACCGCTTGGTGAAGTGGTAATCGACATAGGCCGAGCCGGAATCGAGCGTGCCCGCGCATTGCGCGGCTTTGGTGTTCTGGGAGAACGCCGTGCTGCAGGTCAGGTTCTGCGCGTCGGTGCCAAACTGGTTCTGGTTGACGTGGTAATAGGCGCCGACGATGTCGGTCTTGTCGTTATAGGCGTAACGCAAGCCGGTCCAGAACGTCTGCAGCACCTTGGGATGCGGGTAAAAATCGTTGTTGACTGAGCTCAGGATGTAGCCGCCCTGGTCGTTCATCGCGCCGATGCCGACATTGTTCGACGGATTTTGCAGCTCGTCGTAAGCATAGCCGGCAAAGAACTTGAACTGGTTCCAGGTATATTTCGCGGCGATGGCGAAGCCGGCGTTGTCGGAGATGAGCGCCTGCAGGGTGTTCAGGTTGTTCCCGGTCGAATTGACCGTGATGCCGGTATTGCTGGTGAAGACGCTTGAGGTCAGCTGCGACGCGCTGAGCGGGGAATTGCCGCCGGCGATTACGACAGCCTGATGATAGACGCCGCCGACCGCATCGACTTCCAACGCGCCATAAACGCCGCCGAGGTTGAACTGATAAGCGTCGTTGTGCGGCGTATAACAGGTCTGCGTGGTTTTGGCCGGCGAGACGAGCGTGCCGATATAATTGCAGCCGCCGTTGCCGTCGGCGAATTTATACATCGCGCCGAAATGCACCGGACCGTAGGTCACCTTATATTTGAACGAATCGTCCCAGCGCGCGCTTTCCGTGGCGCCGAGGCCCTGGACGAACTGGCCGTTGAAGGCGATCGGCGAGAAGGCGTAGGCGCCGCCGGTCGGATCATAGGCGTTCACCAGATCGACCGAGAACGGTCGGTGGCGGCCGAACGTCAGCTGTCCATAGGTCTTGGAGTTCAGACCGACAAAGAGCTGGTCGTTGAACGCCTGGCCGCCGCGGCCGCCGTCGCCGGAGAAGGAATAGGCGGACCGGTTCAGGCCCTGGTTGTCGACCAAAGTGCCCGGCATATTGGCGAGCTGGCCCGATTGCGGATTGATGCCGGTCGAGGCCATGAAGACGCCCGAGAGGCCGGGCAGCAGCTCCTGCTCGCCCTTGATGCCGAGCGTGCTCTGCTGCAGGTTGTTCTGGGCGACGCCCCAATAGGGGTGATTGGTGAATTTATTGATGAGGGATTCGCCCTCGTAATTCTTGCCGTTTTCCGGAAGGCCATGGCTGACCCAGCCGACGCCGGCGTCAATCGTGCCGAAAATCGTGATGCCGCAAAAGGTCAGCGGACCATCCAGTGTCGGCGGGGCGCATTGCGCCGGCCCCTTGAGGAAGGGGAGATCGGCCGCCATGAACGAACTGGCGGGCGCGCCGGCGGATGCCTGCGGCTGGACAGCCTGAACATGCTCCAGTCGCTTGAGGCGCTGTTCGAGCTCCTTATTCTGCTTTTGCAGGGCGGCCGCCTCCGCCTTGAGCGCAGCGATGTCCTCGGCGGTTTGGGCGTGGGCAAAATTCGGGGCTGTCGCGATGGCCAAAGTAGCAGCAGCCGCCATGAGCATGTTTTTCATCGTCGTCTCCACCAAAATAACGCCGCCCGTCGGGCCGAGACCGGACGCGACGTCATCTTGTAATCTTAATATATTGCGATCTAAGACCGAGAAGTCGGTTTAGGCATTGCTAGCAACGAAACGGCGCCACGAAAAGGCCAGAAAAACGCCAATGCCAGAGCATTGTGGGCAAACGATATGCAAACGTACGAAAAAAATGCATTTTTCATGTAGTAGTTGAAATACACCACGCTCTTGGGAAGAAAATATTTCTTCGTGTCGCATATCTGCAACATCGGCAATGAACTAGTGTCAATTCACCCGGCGTGGAACGCAAACGAAAAATCCCGCGAGATTGCTCTCGCGGGATTTCCAATGATTGATCGCGATCTTCGCGACTGAAGCGGCGAACCGATCAGAAGGTGAGACGCGCGCCGACGGTGGGCGCCCAGTTGGAGGCGCTGAAGTAGCCCGACTGGATGCCGCCGGTGACGGCGCTGTACATCAGGCCGCCGTAGATATCGAACCGCTTGGTGAAGTGGTAGTCGACATAAGCCGAGGCGCCGTAGAGGTTGCCCGAGCAGGCGCCGCTACGCGGGGCGGACTGGGCGCCGTAAACCGTCCCGTTGATCTTGGCGCCGAAGGAGCCATAGGGGAGGTACGCCGGCAGCGAGCAGGTCGAAAGATTGGCGGCCGTGCCGTAACCATTCTGAGCCTCGACGTAGAACGAGCCGACGATGTCGGTCTTGTCGTTATACGCGTATTTCGTGCCGGTCCAGAAGGTGTCAAGCAGCTTGGCGTGCGGGAAAGCCGCATTGTTGACCGAGCTCAGGATATAGCCGCCCTGGTCGCCCTGCGCGCCGATGCCGACGCTGTTCTCCGGGTTGTGATAGATCACGTGAGCCCAACCGGCGAAGAACTTCCAGTTCTGATAGGTATATTTACCCGCGAGCGCCCAGCCGGTGTTATCCGAGATCGTGCCAGCCAGCGTGCCCGCATTGGCGCCAACCGAGTTGATGGTCGGGCCATAAGTGGGCACGAAGGTGCTCACGCCGCCAAAGGCCTGCGCAGCGCTGAGCGGGCCGAACGAGACAGCCTGATGGAAGTAGCCGAGAGCCGCGTCGAAGTCGAAACCGGCATAGGTGAAGCCGGCGCCAACCTGACCGGCGTCGTTCTTGGTCGAGTAGCACTGCTGAACCGTGCCTACCGGAGCGACACCCGTACCCAGATAGTTGCAGCCGCCATTGCCGTCGGCGAATTTGTAGATCGCGCCGAAGCGGCCGGTGAAGCCGCCGTTCACGGGGAATTCGACCTTATACTTGAACGAGTCGTCCCAGCGGGCGTTGCCGGTGTCGCCGAGGCCGGCGACCGGGGTGCCCGAATATCCGATGACGGAGAAGGCGTAAGCGCCGCCGGCCGGATCATAGGCGCCGACCATATCGTTGGTCAGGCTCTTGTGACGACCGAAGGTCAGCTGGCCGTAGGTCTTGGACGAAAGACCGACATAGAGCTGATCGTTGAACGGCTGGCCGCCGCGCGAACCGTCGCCGTTGTTGGAATAGGCGTTGCGGTTCAGACCGTTGTTGTCGACGATCGACCCGGGAGCATTGGCCAACTGGCCCGACTGCGGGTTGATGCCGGTCGAAGCCCAGAACACGCCCGAGATGCCGGGCAGAATTTCATACGAACCCTTGACGCCCAGAGTCGACTGCGACAGGCCGCTCGGCGCGACGCCGAAATACGAACGGTTCGCGTTTTTGTTGATGAGGCTGTCGCCGAGATAGAACTTGCTGTTGGTCGGCAGGCCGTAGCTCGCCCAGCCAAGGCCGGCGTCGATCGTGCCGAACACGGTGATGCCGCAGAAGGTCAGCGGGCCGTCCAGAGGCGGCAGCGCGCAGGTCGGAATTGCGTCCTTGATGCCCGGGAGGTCGGCGGCCATGAAGCTGCGAGCGCCGGCGGACTGCGGCAAGGCGGCCTGCTGCTGCTCGATCTTGTTGAGACGCTGCTCGAGCTGCTCGTTCTGCTTCTTGAGCGTCGCGGCCTGAGCTTTCAAGGCGGCGACGTCAGCCGCGTCATCGGCGCGAGCCGCGCCCGTCGCTGTCAGGACCGCCATAACGGCGACCGCAGCCATAAGTTTGGTTTTCATGCCCGTCTCCAGTTCTCCGAGCCTCTCGCGCACAATTCGCGAATGGGGCTCCCTCCAGGTGACTGCGACGGCCAGCCGCAGTTGTGAAATCGGATCACGAAAGTTTGAACGACATCGTGATTGATTATCGAATAAGCAGCAGTTTAGGGCTTGGCAATTAGCCTCACCGTGGAATCGACCGGTTTTCGCCACAAAGAATCCCGGTGTTGCCTCGTTGCAATAGTTGACGACTCAACTAAAGGCTAAGCCGCACCAAAGCTGAAGGTTTTGTGACGGTTTGAATTGAGCGCCGCTTGATTTTGGTCAAAACGTCATTCGGCGTTCATGAACCATGCAGGGATGCAATGCTGCGGGCGCGCGACAGTCAAAACAACTTGCGTTTTGACATTATAGGCGTTCGACCGGAGCTATAATCGGGGCGACGATTCTAGAAGGCGTAACGCAATCCGATGGTCGGGTCGATTGTATTGGTATTCAGGAACCCGTTGGCCATGCCGCCAGCCACGGTCGAATACATCATGCCTGCGTAAGCTTCCAACTTCTTGTTGAAATGATATTCACCGACGAAGCCGATCGCGTCTTCCGTGCCGGAACAGGTCGCGGCATTGGTCACCAACTTGGTGTTCGTGGCGAAATTGCAGGCGATCTTGCCATAGGAATTCTGCCATTCGTGGTAATAGCCGACACTGAAGTCGATGTGGCTGTCATAAGCGTATTTCACGCCGGTCCAGAAAACCTGCAGGATCTTGTCATGATATTGATAGGCGTTGTTGGTGGCGACGCTCACGGCGTAACCGTTTGAATCCACGAAGGGCGCGGCGATCGGATTGCCGGGGTCGGCATAGTCGATATGTTCGTAGCCGCCAAAGAACTTGAATGCGCCGAAAGTATATTTGGCGGAAAGCAGCACCGCTGAATTGTCGGAAACCGTCGCGGCGAGCGAGCCGGGAGGCTGCGCCAGCATCTGCGCGGCGCTGAGCGAGGAGAGCGTGATGGCGCCTGAGACCTGGCTATAGACCGCGTCGAACGACAGCGCCTGATAATCGAAGCCGGCGGAGACCTGATAAGTGGGCCCGTTCGTCGTCGCCGAGCCGTTGCTCGGCTGGCCGAGCTTGTAGATGGCCCCGAAGCGCGCCGGACCGACATGAACGAGATATTTGATGGAATTGTCGAAACGGCTGTTTTCGGTGTCGCCGCTGGACAAGGAGCCCGAATAGCCGAGCAGCGAAAAGGCCAGGGACCCCGGAATCGGATCGTAAATCGAGCGGTCGTCCGTGGTCAGCGTGCGCTGCCGGCCGAAGGTCAGGAAGCCGTAATCGGCGGATGAAACGCCGAGATAAGCGTAATCGTTAAAGGCCTGGCCGGCGCGCGCGGAATCGCCGTTGCCGCTTTGATAGGCCAGCGGAACGCCATTGTTCTGGACCAGGGAGGCCGGACCGTTGGCGAGCTGGCCCGACCCCGAATTGAATTGCGTATTGAGCCCGAAGACCGCGGCGAAGCCGGGCAGGATCTCGTGCTCGCCTTTCAATCCAATGCCGGAATAACCCATCGCGCCCGGCGCGACGCTGAACATCGACCGATTGCTGTTCTTGGAGATCGCATATTCGAGTCCCTGCGGATAGGAGCCATTGAACGGCGCGCCGTGGCTCTGCCAGGACACGCCGGCGTCGATGACGCCGAATAGGGTAATGCCGTTCCACGTCAGCGGGGCGTCGGAGGCCAGCTCCTGGAGCGGCGCCCGCGCGGCGTCGGCGACATAAGCGGTGGGGGCCGGAGCTGTCGGCGCGGGGGCGCTCGGGGCCGCCTTCGCCTTCTCCAGTTTTTCCAGCCGCTTCTGGAGTTCGGCCTGTTTCTGCTTCGACGAGGCGATTTCCTTGTTGAGCGTCGCGAGATCGTCCGCCCTCGCTTCGCCCGAAGCAGCGGCCAGAATCGCCGTGACGCCAAAAAGCCGTGCCCACATGAAGGAAATCTCCGCCGGAATGATGAACGCAGAGGCCTTGTCACGCCACCGTCTCATTTCATTCCCATAGTTCTATAATAATTGTCAACTTTAACGACGCCACATTTTCGCCTCTTCTCTCCTCCCGTCTAAAAAAAATTTTAGCGTTCTCCTCCGCTGATCCGCCGCAAAATCATGGGGATTCGATCCCATATTCGCAGATGACGCGGCCCTATCCGGAAAAACCGCTCGCCCGCGGCGCCCCGGGAGCGTTCGCGTCGGATGTCAGCTCCAGCCTGGAGGAAAATAAAATGAAGCGCTCGTTTGAATTGGCGAAGAGCGCCGCCGTCGCGGCGGCTTTATCTCTTGTGATGCTGCATCCCGCCGCCGCCGGCATGAAAACCGTCGACGGTCAGGCCTATTGGACGGGAGATCCCGGGCCGGTGGCCCCCGGCGCGTTCTACGAAGGCGGCCAGTACAGAGCCGACCCGCACCATTATCTCAGCTGGTACGGCCCGGATCCGCAGGACTACAAGATGGTCGTGCACGCCCGCCATTCGGGCAACAGCGCGTGCGTCTGGCGCAAACGCGTGGTCAACTCCGACTGGGAGTTCCGCCACCCCTATATAATGGTTTGCAACTGAGCTTTCGAAACTGACCGGCGGCCCTGGGGGCGCAGCCTGGGGGCGCTGGATCATTCGGCCGCCCCGCTCGGGCGGGCCACGCCCTCGGAGCAGGAATCGGCGCCATGGCTCGCGCGCCAGAAAGCGCGCGGCCCGGGCTCCGAGACAGGCGACGGCGCGTGGCGGACGCAAAGGCCCGCCTGAGTCCACCACTGGGCCGGCTTGTCGCCCCGATCGACCGGCTGCAGCCCGCCGGGCGGCTTGCGCCAGAAACGGCAAAGGCTGCAGGCGACCAAATCGAAGGCGGAGCCGACTTCGAGGAATTCACCGCAGCCCTGGCCGCCGTGCGTCGTCGGCCAATGCGCGATGCGGTCCGATTCGGCCGCGGGCTTCGGCGCGCGCCGGCGGCACCAGCCTTCGCCGGGGCGGGCCATTTTCCAGAACATGCACTGGTCGCATCGCTCCATGGCCCGGCTCCTCCCTTGTGCGCCGTTCATTGTGCGCCATTCATTTCTTGGCCTCTTCCGCCGGAACGGCCGCGCCTGGGTCCTGGCCCTGCGGCCCCCCGAGCGCGATCGGCGGCGGCAGCGGCGGCTCCGGCGGCGGCGCCTGTCCGCTCCATCCGCCGCCCAGCGCCAGCATCAGTTCGACATATTGCTCCAGCAGGCGCGTCTGGGCGGCGAGTTTCGCCCGCTCCGCGTCGAGCGCGGCGGATTGCGCCGTGACGACATCGAGCGACGACGCCGCTCCGTCCTTGTAGAGGCTCATCGACATGTCCAGAGCGCGCTGCGCCGCATCGGCCGAGACCGTCAGCGCCGCATTTTCCGCGCTGAGCCATTTGATCGAGGCGAGCGCATCCTCCACTTCCTGATAGGCGGCGAGCACCGAGCCTTTATATTCCGCGGCGGCGGCCATGAATTCGGCGCGCGCGGCGTCGAGCGCCGCCTGTCGCTGGCCGCCGTCGAAGATCGGGGCCGAAATACCGGGGCCGTAGCTCCACAGGCTGTTGTGAAAATTCAGCAGGTCCAGATTGGTCGATTGCGTGCCGCCCGACAACAGGATCATGAAGCGCGGCAGGAAATCCGCCTTGGCGGCGCCGATCTTCTCATTGGCCGCAAACAGCAGCCGCTCGCGCGCGGCAACGTCGGGCCGACGCAGCAAAAGACTGCCCGGCGCGGCGCGAGGCGGCCGGGGCGCGGCGGGTTGAACGGCGGAAGGCGCGATCTTGAAGGACGACGCCATTTCGCCCGACAGCGCCGCCAGCGCATTTTCGAGCACGGCGCGTCCCTGCGCGACCTCGGCGGCGGCGGCCTGCGCATTGGCGAGCTGCACCTTGGCCCGTTCGACGTCGATCGGCGGCGCGATATTCTGCTTCAGCCGCTCCTGGGTCAGGTCGAGGGCCGACTGATAGAGCTTGATCGTCCGCGCGAGCAAGGCCGCCTGCGCATCCGATCCGCGCAGGGCGATATAGGTGCGGGCGAGCGAGGCGTGCAGCGAGAGGCGCGTCGCCGCGAGCAGATCGTCATTGGCCTGGGCCCCGGCCTTTGCGGCGGCGACCAGATCGTGAACGCGGCCCCAGAGATCGATCTCCCAGCCCAATTGTCCGAACAATTGATTCGCGCCGTAATAGGTCGGCTGATTGGCGGAACGAAGCGGCCGGTTCTGCGACTGCTTGTTGTAGCTGATCTCCGGTTGGCCCAATACAGTGGGGAAAAAGGCGGAATTGACGAGGTTGAGCGCCGCTTTCGCCCGCTGATAGCGCGCGAGGGCGGCGGCGTAATCCGGATTGTCCAGCTCGACGCGCGCCTGAAGCCGGTCCAGCTCCGGGCTGCGGAAGCTTCGCCACCAGCTCTCCGCGACGTCGACGCGCGACCCCGCCGGCAGCGCAATCTTGAACTGCCCCGGCGCCGCAATCGGCGGCGGCGCATAGGCGGGCGCCAGATCGCAACCGGCCAGGGGCCCCGCGAGCGCGCACAGCCCGATGCAGGAAACAAGCCGGCGCATCATTCCTTCAGGCCCGTCGACACTTTATCCGCGATCCGGACCCGGTCGCCCTCGGCGAGCGATTCAGGGGGATTGTCGATGATCCTGTCCTGCGCCTCGAGTCCGGAGGCGATAGCGACTTCCTCGCCGAAATCCTTGGCGATGACGACGGCCTTGAACGCCACGCGATCGTCGGCGCCGACCGTGGCCACGCGCACGCCATGCTGGCCGACCGTCAGCGCGCTGGCCGGAACGCGCAATTGGGTCGGATCCGTCGCCAGTTCGAAATGGACGTCCGCATAGGAGCCCGGGAACAGCGCGCCGTCGGGATTGGGCGTATCCAGCTCGACCAGCAGGCTGCCCGTCTGCGCGCCGATCGCGTTCGATGTCGTGGCGAGGCGGGCGTCGAAGCGCCGGCCTGGCGATTGCGGCGTCGTGAAGGTCGCCTTCGTCCCCGGCGCGAGCCGCGCCGCATAGGTCTGCGGGACATTGACATAGACCCGCATGGCGTGAACGTCCGCCACCTTGAACAAGGGCTGGGCGGACCGGTCCGCCGCCACATAAGAGCCGATGTCGATATTGCGCGCGGTGACAATGCCGTCGAACGGCGCGACGATCAGCGCGAACTGCTTCTGCGCCTTGAGCCGGTCCAGATTAGCGCTGGCCGCGCCGACGTCGGCCTGCTTCACCTGCAGATCGCTGGTCTTTTCATCGGCGGATTGTTTCGAGACGGCGGCCGAATTCCGCAAGGCGGTCCAACGCTCCGCCGTCACCTTGGCGAGCGCCAGCGCGGCCTGCGCGCGGCTCAACTCCTCGCGCGCCTGCGCCAGGCGCTCGTCCAGCTCCGGCGTATCCACCTCGGCGAGAACCTCGCCCTTCTTGACCACCGCGCCAATATCGGTCTTCCAGTTCTTGATATAGCCTCCGACCTGGGAATGGATCGCCGCCTCGTACCAGGCCGCGATATTGCCGGGCAGCGCGAGCACCTGGGGCTTGTCGTCGGTATGGGGCCGCACGATCGTCACATTGGGGATGGCGCGCTCCTGCGTCCATTCGGTCAGACGCCGGTCGTTCTCCCAACGCTGCAGGAAGGTGAACGCCAGATAGGCGGCGATCAGCCCGCCCGCCGCAAGGACGAGCCACAGGCCGATGTTGCGGCCTTTCACCGGAACCGCCGGCGCTTCGGAGACCATGTCATTCTTCATGCGCCGCCTCGGTCGAAATCCGCGCGCGGCGGGAATGGGCGATGCCGAACACCACGGGCACGAAGACCAGCGTGGCGACGGTTGAAAAGATCAGGCCGCCGATCACCGCGCGGCCGAGCGGCGCGTTCTGCTCGGCGCTCAGCGCCATCGGCGCCATGCCGATGATCATGGCGAGCGCGGTCATCAGGACCGGGCGGAAACGGCCGACGCCGGCTTCGAGCGCGGCGGCGAAAGGCTCCAGGCCCTCGGCGAGCTGCTCGCGGGCGAAGCTCACCACCAGAATCGAATTCGCGGTCGCGACGCCCATACACATGATCGCCCCCGTCAGCGCAGGCACAGACAATGTGGTGTGGGTGGCGAACAGCATCCAGG
This sequence comes from Rhodoblastus sp., assembly GCF_041915505.1. Taxonomy (GTDB): domain Bacteria; phylum Pseudomonadota; class Alphaproteobacteria; order Rhizobiales; family Beijerinckiaceae; genus Rhodoblastus. The sequence continues at coordinate 12,075 of NZ_JAYSBG010000013.1, forward strand.
TCACGCCCGCCAGCGCGGCCGGCAGAGCCGCCACGATGACGAAAGGATCGGTCCAGGACTGGAAGTTCACGACGATCAGGAGATAGATCAGCGCGACGGCCAGCGCCAGGCCGCCATAAAGCTGGGAATAGGCCGAATTCATCGTTTCGGTCTGCCCGCGCAAGACGATTCGCGTGCCGCGCGGCCGCGACGCGCTGAATTCATCAATGATCTTGCGAATGTCGGCCGAAACCGCGCCGAGATCGCGGCCGCTGTTGGTCGCGAAAATGTCGAGCACGGGCTGGACGGAATAGTGCGACACCACGGCGTTGCTCTCTCCCCTGCCGATTTCAGCCACCGCGCCGAGAATCTGAGGCGATTTTTCCATAGATACAGGAATCCGCGCGAGGTCTTCCAGCGAATTCATCCAATATTGCGGCGTCTGCGTGACCACGGGATAGGAGACGCCGTTCTTCGGATTGAGCCAGAATACCGGATTGGTCTGGATCGAGCCAGCCAGAGTGATGAGCATGGAGGTGGCGATGTCGCGCTCGGTGACGCCGAGGCGGCTCGCGAGAATGCGGTTCACGTCGACATTGATGGTCGGCTGGTCGCCCGGTTGCTGGATGCGCGCGTCGGCCACGCCGGGAATATCGGCGATCCGCTTCAGCATTTTATTCGCCAGCTCGCGGTTCGCCTCAAGGTTGCCGCCGATGACCTGGACGTCGATCGGCGCCGGCAGGCCGAAATTGAGGATCTGGGTCACGATGTCGGCCGGCAGGAAGGAGAAGGTCGCCTGGGGGAAGCGCTTCGGCAGCTCCTCGCGCAATTTCCGCACGAGTTCGTCGCCGATCTTCTCCTTGCCGTCTTCGAGCGTGATCAGAATGTCGCCATCGGCCGATCCGATCGTGCCCGAATTGCCATAGGCCGCGTTGATGCCGCTGACCGGCATGCCGATATTGTCCACCATCGAGGCAACCACGCCCGGCCCCGCGACGGCGCTGATCGCCGTCTCGACCTGGGTGAACAGGCGGCCGGTTTCCTCGATGCGCAGCCCGGTCGGGCCGCGGACATGGAGCTTGAGCTGGATGCTTTCGACGCTCGGAAAGAAATTCTGGCCAAGATAGGGAACCAGCCCGAGCGAGAGGATCACGAAGGCGAGAAAGCCGACGACGAAGGTCCGGCGGCGCCGCATCGCCGCCGCCAGCAGCCCCTGATAGGCCCGCCGCGCGCCGGCGAATCGTCTTTCGAACCCGTGCTGGAACCGGCCGAAGAATCCTTTCGGCGGCGCGTCCGGATCATGCGCGTGGCCGCTCAGCAGATAGTTCGCCATGGTCGGGACGAGCGTGCGCGAGAGCAGATAGGAGCCCATCAGCGCGAAAATGACGGCCTTGGCCATCGGGCGGAACAGATAGCCCGAAATGCCGTCGAGGCTGAACATCGGCACGAACACGATGCAGATGCAGAGCAGGGAGACGGTCGCGGGAATCACGATCTGGCGGGCGCCGTCCATGATCGCGGCCTCGATCTCCTTCTTCTGTTCGAGCTGGTAATTGATGTTTTCGATCGTCACCGTGGCGTCGTCGACCAGAATGCCGACCGCGAGCGCCAGGCCGCCCAGCGTCATGACATTGATGTTCTCGCCGGTCGCGGCCAGCGCCGCAATCGACGTCAGAATCGCGAGCGGGATCGAAATGATGATGATGACGGTCGAGCGCCAGCTCCCGAGAAAGACGAGGATCATCAGGCCGGTGAGGGTCGCGGCCAGAGCGCCCTCGAAGATCACCGAATGGACCGCGCCTTCGACAAAGGGCGACTGGTCGCCGACCACCGCCAGTTTCACGGATTCGGGCAACAATTCGCGCAAGGCCGGGATGAGCGCCTTGACGCCATTGATGACGTCGAGCGTCGAGGCCGAGCCCGCCTTGATGATCGACATCAGCACGGCGTTGTCGCCGTTCACCCGCACCATATTGATCTGCGGCGGATGACTGTCGTGCACGAAGGCGACGTCGCCAATGCGCACGGTGACGCCGTCGATGGTGCGAATCGGAAGATTGTTGAGCTCCTCGATCGTGTCCGGCGAATCGTTCAGCTTGACGACATATTCCTTGCTGCCGATCTTCTGGGTGCCGACGGGGATGATGAGGTCCTGGTTGCCGACGGCCGAGACGACCTCTTCCGCCGACAGGCCGTAGGAGCGCAATTTGGCCTGATCGACGTCGATCTGCACCTGCCGGACCATGCCGCCATAAGGCGAAGGCACGGCGGCGCCCGCGACGGTCGCGAGCTGCGGGCGGATGATGTTCTGGCCGTAGTCGAAGATCTTCGCTTCCGGCAAAGCGTTGCTCGACAAGGCGAGCTGGATGACCGGCACGCTCGACGCGTTGAAAACCAGCACCTGCGGCGGGTTGATGCCGGGCGGCAAAAGCTTCAGCACCGTTTGCGAGGCCGCCGTGATCTGGGCGAGCGCGGCGTTGATGTCGACGGTCGGCTGGAAGAAGACCTTCACCACGCCATAGCCGGACATGGACTGCGATTCGATATGTTCGATATCGTTGACCATCGCGCTGACGGTGCGTTCGTAATAATAGACGACGCGCCCCGACATATCGTCCGGCGGCAGACCGTTATACGTCCACACCACAGCGACCACCGGAATGCGTATCGCGGGGAAAATGTCGGTTGGGGTGCGCATCCACGACAATACGCCCGCGATGACGATCAGCATCGCCATCACTACGAACGTATAGGGCCGCTTGAGCGCAATTCGGACGAGTGTAAGCATCAAACCTTGGAGGACGTTCGAGCGGCGGCGGGAGGGGCCCGTTGATCCGCGGTTTATAGGGTCGGCCCGTCGTTGGCCAAACTAAAATGTTTTTTATCCGTCCGGGAGCGCGCCCCTCATCGGCGCGGGGAGTGGCCGGCCGTCATGGCGTCCGTTCGGCCAGCGTGAACCGCGCGCCGGGCGCATTGTCCGCGACGGTCAGGTCCATGCCGTGCACGCGCGCTATGGTTTCGGTAATGCTCAGCCCGAGCCCGGCGCCCGGCAGATCGACGCCATTCGCGGCCCGGGCGAAACGCCGGAAGATCTCGCGGCTTTCGGCGGCGGCGACGCCGCGTCCGTTGTCGCTGACCTCGATCCGGGCCAGACCGTCGCGCGCGGCGGCGGCGACGCAAACGGCGCCGCCGCGCGGCGTGAACTTCAGCGCATTGTCGATCAGATTGGCCACGGCTTCACGCATCAGGTCCGGATCGCCGCGGATCGAGACGCCCGGCTCGACCGCAAGATCGAGCCTGACGCCCTTGGCCCGCGCCAGCGGGAGGAAGAATTCGTGCAGTTCGGCGCAAATCGCATCGAGGTCGATCTGGGCGAAAGCCGAATGCCGGCGCTCGCGCTCGATGGAGGAAATGCGCAACAGCGCGGCGATCGCGGTCATGGCGCGGTCGATCTGGCGCAAGGCGGTCTGGATGGACTGTCGCGTCGGCGCGCCCTTCGGCGCGGCGGCGAGGCCCTGTTCCAGAATGGCCCGCACATTGACCAGCGGCGCGCGCAGGTCATGGGCGATATTGTCGCCGACCGCCGCGAGCTGACCGAGCAGGCGCTCGATTTCGTCGAGCATTTCATTGACGGAGGCGATCACGCCGTCGAGCTCGTCGATCCCGGATCGGCTCGGCAGGCGCGCGCGCAGGTCGCCTTTCATGATGTCGGCGATGGCGTGGTCGATTTCGCGGATGCGCTTCCCGTTGCGGCGCGCCAGGAAAAATCCGGCCGCGAGGGCGCCGGCCGCCAGCGGGAGGATGGCGAAGGACAAAGCGCGCGCCAGGATGCGCCCCAGCATCGCCACTTCCTCGAGACTGCGCCCCAGCACGATGATGTCGCCATCGGGCCGGACGCGGGCGACCATCAGGGTCGGCTCGGGCGCGACCGCGTCGCTGGGCTGGAATCGTGCGAGATAATGCGTGCGCCCGTCGACGGGAATGCCCGGCCAGCGCTCGAGATTGCCGAAGACGAGCGTCCCCGCGCGGTCGTAGAGCGCGACGAAATCCAGCCGCCGGAAATCGCGCGTCAGCCGCAGCGAGAGGGCCCGGCGCAGGCGCTCATCGTCGCTCTCCGCCGCCTTTTCCGCCTCGTCGGCGAAAACGGCCTGCAATTTCGAAACCCACGCCTGCGTCGCGGCTTCATAGACGAAGGCGAACACGCCGCCGGTCAACAGAAAGATCGCCAGGGCGAAAGCCCCCGCCAGTTTCAGGGGCGTGGAGCGGACGAGATCACGCGGGGACATCGAGAAAAAATCCTTCGCCGCGCTGGTTGACGATCAGCTTCCGCTCGCCCGGCGCGTCGAGCTTGACCCGCAGATTGCGCAGATGAACGTCGACCACATTGGTCTGGGTTTCGAATCGATAGTTCCAGACCTCTTCCAGCAGCATCTTCCGCGTGACCAGCAGACCTGGTCGGCGCATGAAATATTCCAGCAGCTTGAATTCGCGCGGGAGCAGCTCGATCGCCCGGCCGTCGCGGCGGGCGCAGCGGGCGATCAGGTCCATTTCGAGCGGCCCGGCGCGCAGAACCGTCGCCGCAACGCCGGCGAGGCGGCGCGCGAGCGCATCCACGCGCGCGGAAAACTCACTCATGGCGAAAGGCTTGACCAGATAATCGTCGCCGCCCGCGCGCAGGCCCGCGACACGATCATCCACCGCGCCCATCGCGCTCATCATGAGTACGGGCGTCCGGTCTCCGCCGGCGCGCAGTTCCGCGATCAGGGCCAATCCGTCGGCGCCCTTCAGCTTTCGGTCCATAACCAGAACGTCCACGCGCCCCGCGCGCGCGGCCTCCATCGCCTCGCGGCCCGTCTCGCTCACGAAAACCTCGTAGCGATCGCGCAATTCCCTCGTGATGGCCTCGGCAAGCTCCCTTTCATCCTCGCAGACATAGACGGAATGTTTGACGTCGCTCATTCGAGCCCCTGTTCAGGATTGTGCGCCTGCTTACACATGGCCGGTCCGCGCCGCGACAGCCGGCGCGCCCGCCGCCAGTGCGGCAGTCGCCTCGTCGACGCTGTGGAACAGCCGTTCGCGCCCGTCGAAGCCTGGCCCGCCGAGGGCTTCGAGGACGCCCGAGGCGGCAAAATCCGCCTGCGCGCGCACGGATTCGAGGCGCGCCACCGCGAAGTCGACGCCCTTGTGGCGGCAGGTCCTGATCGTCGAGGCGAGCGCCTGCGCCGCGGTATAGTCGATATTATCGATGGCGCTGGCCTCCAGCACCAGCAGCTTCAGCCCTTGCTCGTCCGCGGCCTCGGCCAGTTCGCGCTGGAAGCGGTCGGCATTGAGAAAGGACAATGGCGCCTGGTAACCGACGACCTTGACGCCCGCGAGCGTTTCGCCATGGAAATCCAGGCTTTCCGGCCACCACACCGTCTTGCCCGGCAAGCGGGCAAAGGTCTGGAGACTGGTCTGGGTCGTCGTCCACAGGCCGTGCAACAGCGACAGGATGATGGCCAGGCCGACGCCGGTCTGGATCGGCGCCAGCACCACCAGCAGCAGCGTCGCGATCAGGAGCAGAAATTCGGGCCGGGACCGGGCCGCGATGTCGCGCATCACGCCGATTCGGAAGATCCGGCCCGCGATATAGAACAGGATCGCCGCCAGCGCGGCCTCGGGCGTATGGCTGAGAAACGGCTCGCCGAAAGCCGCGACCAACGCCACGGCGACCGCCGCCGCGAGGCCGGCGATCTGGGTTTCGCCGCCGGCTTCCGCGACGATCGCCGTGCGCGGCGGACTGGCGTTGACCGGAAAGGCGCCGATCAGGCCGGACAGCACGGAGCCGACGCCCAGGCCGAGAAAATCGCGGTCGATGTCCGGCGTTTCGCCGGGAAAGCCGGGAAAGGAGCGGGAGGTCGCGGCGCTCTGCACCATGACGACCATTGCAATGATGCCGGACAGGCCGAGAACCTTGAAGAAATCGTCCGGATCGACCATGGGCGCGGCCAGCGTCGGCGGCGTCACATGAAAGGCGCCGACGGTCGGCGCGCCGACCAGGCCAAAGAACATGACGGCCAGAGTCGCTCCCACCAGGGCGAGCAATGGGCCGGGCAGGCGCGGGTTGAAGCGCTCGACGACGACGATCAGCGTCAGACAGGCCAGACCGGTGAGGACGGCCGCCGGCTTGAAGTCGCCGATGTGACTGGCGAGCGCGGCGATGCGACGGACGGCGGCGCCCGAGCCGTCGGCGATTCCCAGAAAGGCCGGCGCCTGCGCCAGAACAATATGGACCGCGATGCCGCCGAGAAAGCCGGTCAGAACCGGAATGGAGAAAAGATTGGCGACCCAGCCGCCCCGCAACAGCCCGGCGCCGGCGAGGATAAGCCCGACCAGAACCGACAGCAGGGCGGTCATCCGCAGATAATCCGCGCCGCCCATAGCGGCGGTCGCCGCCAGTGCGGCCGCGAAAATCGGCGTGATGGTCGAATCGGCGCCCGACGACAGATAGCGATTGGCGCCGAACAATGCGAAAGCCAGCGAACCGGCGATGAAGACGTAAAAGCCGATATGCGGCGCGAAGCCGCCCAGCCGCGCCGTCGCCATTTGTTCGGGCGCCGCGATAGCGGCGAGCGTCAGGCCGGCGACGAGATCGGCGCGCCAACTCGCCGCGCCGCCCTCAAGCGAGCGAAAAACCCGCCACTTTCTTCCTGTAACGTCCGCCATTGAAGTCCTCGGCGCGGATTTTCGCCGATTGGCGGCAAAAAGGGAACCATATCGTCTCTCCGCCGCAGCTTGCGGCGCGCCGCGCCGCCGCGCCGTCAGTGACAAAAAAACAACATCCTCAGATATATGGCGGATCCTTGAGTCAAAGCGGCGCGCGCAACAGTTGAGGCGGCTTTCGTCACGCCGAAAAGCATGTTGAAATAAGCTATACTTGCGTTTGAGCTTACATTTCAAGGCCTTCCCTATCATTTTGGACCTATGGCGTCTGCGCGATCGATCGGCTCGTTTGGACCTGCGAACCAAGGGGTGTCGATGAAACGGATTTGCTGCATCGGCGCCATTGCAGCCCTTTTCGCCAGCGGCGCCCAGGCGGCGGAGCTCTCGTCACCCGGAAGCTCCGCTGCGGATTCGGACAAGCCGTCCTGTTTCGCCAGCCTGCAGGATTACCTGAAATCGTCGGCGCGGGACTGTCCGCTGAATTACGGGCCATTCACGCTGTTCGGGACGCTCGACGGCGGCTTCGGCTACGAGCAATGGGGTGCGCCGGTTGGAACCTATGCCGATAAACCCAACTACGCCATTCAGCGGTCCAGCGGCAATGTCCATTGGCTGTGGTCGCCAAACGCGCTGACCGCCTCCAGCATCGGCCTCCGGCTGGCCCAGGAGATCGTCAGGGACTGGGAACTGGTCGGCGTCGCGGAATCCGGCTTCAACCCCTATACGCTCCGCCTGATCAACGGGCCGCAATCGCTCGCCGACAACAATCTGTACAAGGCCGGCTACCAGCGCACGGCGTTCGACACGGCGCGCGCCGGCCAATGGGACAATGGTCAGGGCTTCATCGGCGTGAGCAATCCGACCTATGGCACGCTGACCTTTGGGCGCACCACCCTGCTCTCGCAATCGGCGATGGGCGCCTACGACCCCGCGGCCTCGGTGGCCTTTTCGCAGATCGGCTTCACCGCGCTTTACGCCACATTCGGCGCCAGCCCGACCTCGCGCATCAATTCCGCCCTCACCTATCGCCTGACCTTCCAGGAGGTCCGGTTCGCGGCCCAGGCCCAGATCGGCGGATATGACCAGGGCAACGCCGCCACCGAACAATATCAGGGCCAGGTCGGTTTCGATTACAGGAAGTTCTCCTTCGACGCGATCGTCGGTTATGCGCGCAACGCCTTGACCTTCCAGACCTATGGCGGCGCAGCCCTGCCGGTCGGCTATGACCCCGATTCAATCGTCCGCGCGACCATGATGAACACGGGCGGCCTTGAGCTTCTGATGCGATATGATTGGGAAAAGTTCCGGTTTTACTGGGGCTACGTCTATTCCCGGTCGACCAATCCGAGCGATGGCTATTTCCCTTACGGCATATCGACCATCGCATCGGGCGTCGTCGTCCCGCCCGGCGCGGTCACCAGCAACGCCTATACCGTGCCGCGCATTCTCAATACCGCCTGGACGGGCTTCCGCTACATCGTGCAGCCCAATTTCGGCATCGCTTCGGCCGTCTATTGGGAAACGCAGGCTGACTACCTGGCGTGGCCGGCGACCTGCTCCGGCTCGGGAACCGCGACCAGCAGCAGCCGTTGCGGCGGCGGCCGTTATTCCTATTCGTTCGTGATGGATTACCGGCCCCTGCCCCGTCTGTCGGTCTATGCCGGCGTGCTGGTGTCCAATGTGTATGGCGGCGTCGCCAGCGGCTACCTTCACGCTCAAAATATCGCGCCGACCGCCGGCGTTCGCTTCCAGTTCTGAGCAGCGTTTTCCTCAGCCCGGATTGCCGCCGATGCAACCCTTGTTGCAATCGTCGGGATCGCGGCTCAGACCGTCATTGCCGCCATCGCCCGGATGGGCGTAAGGCTTGAGCGATGGGCCGTCCGGCTCGACCGCCGCCGGGGCGCGGTGCGGCGCGGTCGGCGTTTCGACGGCATGAGACGCCGCATGGCCCTTGTGATGATGACGATGGTGGTGAGAAACCGGCGCGTCTTCCATCGCTTTGGCGGTCGGGCCGATCAGGACGACGCCGAGCGCCAGGGCAAGCGCCGTCGCGGCGGACATTCTCATTACGACCTCCTTGCATCCCGCCGGGCCGATGCGTCGGGCGGGACTGACGTAGCCAATCACGATTGAACTTCAATTTACATAGGTCGGCGCCCTTTAATTTTCACGGACGGCGCCGCATTTTTGGCTTGCGATTTGGAAAAAGCGCGCCGCCCTGCCGGGATCGCAGCGCGCCGGCATGGAAACTTTGGGGAGCCTGAAACGAATATGAGCGAGCGGGAAATCGGCGTCGCGGATATTGGCGGCACCCATGCGCGCTTCGCCATCGCGTGCGTCGCCGGCGGCTGCGTCCGCGCGCTCGGCCCTGCGGCTGTGCTGCGCGTCGCCGATTATCCCAGCTTTGCCGACGCCTGGCGCGCTTTCGCGGCCGAGGCGCCCGGGCCGACGCTCCGCGCGGCGGCTTTGGCGGTCGCCTGCCCCGTGCGCGGCGATGAGCTGAAGCTCACCAATAGTCCCTGGCGGCTGCGGCCTGCTGCGCTGGCGGCGGAGCTGGGCGTCGAACAATTGACCATCGTCAATGATTTCGGCGCGATCGGCCATGCCGTCGCGCAGCTCGCGCCGGAGGATTTCGCGCTGGTGTGCGGGCCGCGCCGCGCGCCGCCCCGGCCCGGCGCCGTCAGCGTCATCGGCCCTGGCACCGGGCTCGGCGTGGCGCTCACCCTGCTCGACCGGGACTCGCATCGGGTGATCGAGACCGAGGCCGGCCATTTCGGCTTCGCCCCGCGCGACGCCTTCGAGGATGCCTTGCTGGCGCGGCTGCGGCGCAAATTCGGCCGGGTTTCGACCGAGCGCATCCTGTCCGGCCCCGGCCTCGCGGAAATTCGCGCCGCTTTGCCCGGCGCCGAGGCGGCGCCGGGCCCGGCCGACGACAAGGCTTTGTGGGAAGCGGCTCTGTCCGGCGCCGATCCGCTGTCGCGCGCCGCGCTCGAACGCTTTTGCGCCGGCCTCGGCGCTTTCGCGGGCGATATCGCCCTCGCGCATGGCGCAGACGCCCTCGTGCTGGCCGGCGCGCTGTCGGCGCGCCTTGCCGATCTGCTGCCGCACACGGATTTCGCGAACAGCCTAACCGCCAAGGGGCGCTTTGCGGCGATGATGGCCGCCATGCCGGTCTGGCGCATCGTCCATCCGCAGCCCGGCCTGTTCGGCGCGGCGGCGGCTTTCGCCGCGCGGCCGGATTGAGCGGCGCGCGCCGCGAAACTTATTTCTCCCTCAGCGATCAGGCGTTTTTCCCGAATAAATCGGGACTTTTTCCCGGCAAAGTCGGGAAATGCGGCGGAGTTCCGGCTTTCGCCTCGACGCCTCTGTGAATCCGCAAAAAGCAGTATAAATTCGCCCCGATGCGGTCGGCGCCAGCCGCAAGAAGCAGGCGCGAGAAGCCGCGCCGCAAAGCCGCGAAAAGGCCGTACAGGGATCCGCCATGGATGACATTTCACTTTCTCCGCTTGGTCTGTTCATGCAGGCCGGCCCCGTCGGCAAGGCGGTGATGGCGCTTCTGCTGGTCGCCTCGATCTGGTGCTGGCTGCTGATCATCGAGGGCGTGTTCGGCCTGCTGCGGCTGTCGCGCGCGCTGAAACAGACGAGCGACGGCCAGACCCATGCGCTGCTGGCGCCGGTCGAGGCGCTCGGCGCGCAGGAGGCCCGCATCCGCATCGTGGGCGAGACGGTTTCCGAACGCCGCCAGCGCGTCGGCGACCGTATGACCCGCGCCAGCCTGGAGCTGCTCGCCAAGGCCGAGGGCGGCCTCGCCAATCTGGCCGTGATTTCCTCGGTCTCGCCCTTCGTCGGCCTGTTCGGCACGGTCTGGGGCATTATGGGCAGCTTTGTCGGCATTGCCGCGGCCAAGGACACCAGCCTCGCCGTGGTGGCGCCTGGCATCGCCGAAGCGCTCGCCGCCACGGCTTACGGCCTCGCCGCCGCCATTCCCGCCGCCATCGGCTATAATCGCCTCGGCGCCGCCTTTTCGCGGCTCGGCCAGTTGCTGATGAACCGCGCCGCCGACCGCGCCGCCGAACTGACCCGTGATCCGGTCGTGGCGGCCCATGCGGAGGCGGCGTGATGGCCTTCTCGCCCCCCAATTCCGGGCGGCCCGGCTTCTTCCGTCCGCAATCCGACATCAATGTGACGCCGCTGGTCGACGTCATGCTGGTGCTGCTCATCATTTTCATGGTGACCGCGCCTTTGCTCACGGCGGGCATGAAGGTGCAATTGCCGCAGGCTCAGGCGGCGCGGCCGCTGAATCCGAAGGAGCCGGTCGTCGTGGTCGTCGGGAAGGACGGCAAGCTGGCGGTGGGCGATCAGGCGGTCGAACTGGCCGATCTGGCGCAATTGGTGAAGCTCAAGCTGGGCGACGATTCCGAGCGCGTGGTCCATTTGCGCGGCGATAAGGAAGCCGCCTACGGCCAGATGGTGGCGGCGCTGGACGAACTCGCCACCCACGGAATCACCCATATCGCCATCGTCACAGATTCCGGCCGCAAGAACGCCACGTCCGGCGCTGCGCCTGCCGCTTCTCCCGCCGCCGCGCCCGCCCCCGCCACTAGCGCGGAACCGGCGAAATGACCGCGACGGGCGCCCTTTCGGCCGCGGGCCCGGCCTTCGCGCCCGCTTCCCCCGCCGCGGTGCGCCCGCTGTGGCTGCGGCCGCTGGCGCTGATCCTGATTCTCGCGCTCCACGGCCTGTTCTTCGTCGCGATCAAGAACCGCCCCGCCGTGCTTTCGCCGGTCGATTCGGTCGAGGTCGGGCTCGTCCCGCTCGGCGATTCCGCCGAGGATCAGAAGGCGCAGGAGGAGATCAAGCCGGCCGAACTGGCCGCGCCCGAGCCGCCGCCTCCGCCGCCGCCGGTCGAGCGCGTGGAGCCGGTCGAGGCGCCGCCGCCCGTCGTCGCCGCGCCGGAAGCCATTCCGCTGCCCGTCGAGGAGCCGAAACCCGTTCAGCCCCCGCCCGTCCCGCCACCGCCGCAACAGACCGTGGTCGAGAAGAAGCCGCCGCCCAAGCCGGTTGAAATCCGCGACGACCGGCGGGAAAAGCTCAAGCAGCAGGAAATCGCCGACCGCCGCCGCAAGGCGCAGGAGGCGCGCCAGGAGCTCAAGCGCGGCGCCGACAATGGCTCGCCGCGCGGTTCGTCGATGTCGCCGGCGTCCTATGCCGGGCTGCTGGCCGCCGAAATCCGCCGCCACACATTCTATCCCGCCGCGGCCCGCGCTTCCGGCGCGACCGGCGCGGTCGGGGTGGCCTTCACAGTCGGGCCTTCGGGCCGGATCGTCAGCCAGTCGATCACCAGCTCCTCGGGCAATCCGACGCTCGACGCCGCCGCGCGCACCACGTTGAGCGCGATTCGCATGCCGCCGCCGCCGGGAGGCCGTTTCTCCACCAGCACCAATATCCGGTTCCATTTCAACTGACCGGCAGCCCGAAACATTAAAAATAGTTTTCTTGCATGCCGCCGGCCCTTGGACTTAACATTGAATCATGTCCCAGGCGCTGATCACCATAAGACGCGCAATTCCGGGCGACGCCGAACAGATCGCCGCCGTCCATGACGCGGCTTGGCGGGAAGCCTATCGCGGATTGATCCCGGGCCGGGAGCTGGAGCGCCTGATCGCCCGCCGCGGGCCGGACTGGTGGCGCAGGGCCGTGCTGCAGGGCAGCCGGCTGCTGGTGCTTTCCCTGCATGGCGCCGTCGGCGGCTATGTCTCCTATGGCCGCAATCGCGCGCCGTCGCTGCCCTTCGGCGGCGAAATCTTCGAGCTTTACCTCGCGCCGGAATATCAGGGCATGGGCTTCGGCGCGCGCCTGTTCCGCGCCGGACGCCGCGATCTGGCCGAAAACGGCCTGCAGACCATGCTGGTCTGGACGCTCAGCGACAACCAGCGCGCGGTGAATTTCTACCGTCATCTCGGCGGCGAGCCGATCCGCAAGGCCAGCGAATATTTCGGCGCCGAAAAGCTCGGCCGCCTCGCCCTCGGCTTCGGCGCGCTCGGGAATTAATCGTCCTCGAAATGAGCGGAAAGTCCGGGTTGCCTTTT
>NZ_JAYSBG010000014.1:0-24566 GCF_041915505.1 Rhodoblastus sp.
CGATGTATCTAACCGTTAGAAACTACCTTGGCGGACTTAAGGCGCTCATATTCCCTGCCGTAGTCGTCTCCCACGCGCTGGTATTTAGGGCGCGTGGAATTTCGATCACGTAATGGCTGCGGGGGATTAAATCGTATGGCGAGGGCGCGTCCGGTCTCGGCCTGGCGCGCCCTTTTTCGCTGTTTTTACCGCCACGCGCATGGAGGCGCTATTGATAGCCGCGACCATATCTCGCCTGGACCGTGAACCGCCGAACAGCGCCGGGAGCATCGACGACGCCGTCGAGCGCCTCAACGAAAGCGCCGCGAAATTCGCTCGATTGTCGCTCGACGAACGCATCGCGCTCGCGCGCTCGATGCAGCGCGGCTATGCCCAGATTGCCGTGGCTTCGGTTAAGGCCGCCTGCGAGGCCAAAGGCATTCCCGAGGAAAGTCGGGGCGCCGAGTGGACGATGGGGCCCTGGATCGCCATCCGCGCCTTCCGCCAGATCATCCAGTCGCTGGAATCGCTCAAGCAGACCGGGAACACGCGCATCGGCAAGATTGGCCGCACCTTTGACGGGCGGCTGAGCGTAAACGTCTTTCCGGCGAATGTTTTCGACTCCCTGTTGTTTCCCAAAGTGAAAGTCGATGTCCATCTCGCGCGGGGCGTGACGAACGAAGACGTGGAGTCGCGCGCGCGCTTTTACAAACAGCGCGCCTGCGAGAGCAAGGTTGTCGCGATCCTGGCCGCCGGCAATATCGAAGCGATCGTCTCCTTGGACATCATTTCCAAAATGTTCAACGAAGGCAAAACCTGCCTGGTGAAGCTGAGCCCGGTGAACGCTTATCTCGGCCCCTATTTGGAACAGGCTTTTCGCGAGCCGATCAGGCAAGGTTTCCTCGCCTTCGTTTACGGCGGCGCCGAGGAGGGCGCCTATCTTGCCCACCATCCCGGCGTCGATGAAATCCACTTGACCGGCTCGAAAAAGACCTATGACGCGCTGGTCTGGGGACCGCCCGGCTATGAGCGCGAATTGCGCAAGGCGCGTCGCAGGCCGGCGCTCGACAAGCCGGTGACCGCCGAACTCGGCAATGTTTCGCCGGTGATCGTCGTTCCCGGCCAATATTCCGATGCGGAATTGCGCTATCAGGCCGAAGACGTCGCGGCCGCGCTGGCCTTGAACGCCTCTTTCACCTGTTGCGCGCCGAAAATTTTGGTGACCGCCAGGAACTGGCCGCAACGTGAGGCCTTTCTGCGCCTTGTCGCGGCCGCCTTCGAGCGGACGCCGCCAAGGCAGGCCTATTATCCCGGCGCTATCGACAATTATCGCCTGTGCACGACCGGAAGGGAGAGGATCAGCAAGTTCGGCGAAGCGCGCGAGGGCGTGTTGCCCTGGGCTTTTGTCACCGATCTCGATCCGAACAACAGTTTCGATCCGGCTTTCCTGTGCGAGTCCCTTTGCCCCGCCTTGTTCGAGACGGCTCTCGACGCCGCTGACGCCGCGGATTTTCTGCCGCGCGCCGTCGATTTCGCCAATGAGCGCCTGTGGGGCACGCTGAACGCCACGCTCGTGGTTCCGCGACGGGTCGACGGTGAGGCGGTGGAAACGGCGATCTGCGATCTGCGCTATGGCGTCGTGGCGGTCAATGCGGCGCCGACGATGGTCTTTGCGTTCGGCGCGCCGCCATGGGGCGCTTATCCCGGTTCGGATTCGCGCGACATCCAGAGCGGCAATGGCTTCGTGCACAATACGCCGATGCTGGAAGGTATCGAAAAGGTCGTCATGCGCCATCCGCTGACGATTTTTCCGAAGCCCGCCTATTTCCCGAGCCACCGGACCGCGGCGCGATTGATGCCGAAATTGACCGCGCTCGACGAAAGCGCGAGCTGGCTCAAGGCGCCGGGAGTCATCGCGACGGCAATAAGGTGTTGAGTTTTCAGCCCCGGTTCAGCCGCTCCAGCTCGACGAGATCGGCGTCGAAATCGGAGCGGTGAGGCTCGACCAATATGGAATTGGGGGCGGGACGCCCGTTGGCGAGCGTCAGAAAAGTGCGCCATGCCGCGAGGGCCTCTTCGGTTCGCCCGAGCCTCAGCAAATTCGTCGCAAGCAAAGCATAATTCGGCGAGAAATCCGGGTTCAAAGCCTTGCCTTGAAGGAAGGCGGCCACGGCTTCTTCATATTGGCCAAGGCCGGAATAACTGCAGCCAAGCGCGAACAGATAGAAGGTCGATGGGTGCGGATTGAGACGAATGGCGCTGCGGATATATTGCAGGCCCTCTTTCGTGCGGCCAAGCGCGTGAAGGATCAGCGAAAGATAGACGCGGGCGTCCGCATCGTTGGGATCCAAGGCGACGGCGCGGCGACCGGCCTCGAAAGCCTCCTCTCCCTTGCCACGCCACATTTGAATATATCCGAGCATCGCTTGAGCCAGCGGAAGCTGCTCGTCGAGCGCGACCGCCTTCGAAGCATGATCGAAGGCGCGATTGAAAATCCGGTCGTCGGCATAAACCAAGGCCCAAATGAACATCAGCACCCGCGCGAGCCAGGCGTGGGCGGCCGCATATTGGGGATCGATGGCTAGGGCCTCTTCAAAAAATTGCACGGCTTCCTTGACGGCCTGCCGCTCATATTTCCAGAAACGCTCAAGGCCACGCAGAAGCTTGTCGTGGGCCTCGGCGCTGCTGGTGCCTTCGTGGCCGAGGCGGTCGGATTCGGCGCCGACCAGTCTGATTTGCAGGCTTTTCACGATGCGACGCGCGACGTCGTCCTGAACGGCGAAAATGTCCTGCAGCTCGCGGTCATATCGCTCGGCCCAGATCTGGGCGCCCGTGGCCGCCTCGATCAGACTGGCCGCGATCCGCACGCGGTCGTGGGACCGCCGCACGCTGCCCTCGACCAGGCAGCGCACGCCTAGTTCATCAGCGATGACGTCGGCCGGCTTGGAGCTGCCTTTGTAAAGAAACGAGGAATGGCGCGAGATGACCAGCAGGCCCGACAATTTGGACAGGTCGGTGATCAAATCCTCGGCGATGCCGTCGGCGAAATAATCCTGGCGTGGATCGTCGCTCAGATTGGCGAAGGGCAGGACGGCGATCGACGGCTTGACTTGGGCTGGCTCCCGGCGCGGCTCCTGCCGCTCATCGCCGCCCATCGCGCCCTTGATCTGGACGGCGTAGGAACCCTTCGGGATTTCAATGCGCAAGGGATCGGCGCGTCCCTCGCGTTCGTAATATTCGCGCAGCTTGCCGCGTAGCCTGGCCGCCTCGACCCTCACGATGGGTTCCGTGGTCGGATCGAAGTCAGCGCCGCGGTCGAACACCGCCATAGCGATCGAATAGCCTTTCAGCCGGTCGCCACGGCCTTCGAGCGTCTCTGATACGAGATAAGCCAGGAGGCGTTTCTGCCTCTCGGACTGGGCAAATACTTCGGTCGACAAAATCCTGGCCAGACAGGCCTTGACCCGCTCGGCTTCGGTCTCGCCCGGCGACCGGGGCCTTTCTGTCATAACGGATATTCCGACTGCCCTTAAGTTTAATGATGGTGGACCATAACACCTTTCCGGCAGGTAGCGCTCTCGAAAATGTGATCTTCCAATTGGCGGATACGCGTTGGGCGATGTCTTTTTGACACGACAACGACATAGGGCGTGCTTATTTCCAGCCGCGCTCACGTTTATTTGCTTCCAAATCCTGTGATCCTTGAGCTATGCTAGTGGTGCGTCAGATGACGCCAGTGTAAAATTTCGTAAACTTGTAGTTCTTGGCATAGTTGAAGTTATTTCATGGCCACGCTTTTGTGGAGCGTGAGCTGTGGTCATGCTTTCCGTGGAGACGCCATCATGCGACAGACGACATTGTCAGTGGCGCTCGAAGTCAAACCGGAAAGTTATGAGTATTTATCTGGCCTGCTCGACGACCTGCACAATAAACGATGCAGGGATCCGTTCGGCGCGATGGGCCCCTTCGCGGAATTTCTGACCCGGGTTCCCGTCCTCCATTTCATGTCGCTCAGCCTTTTTCCGGGCTATGATTACGACCCTCTTTTCGTGATCGAAGCCAATTTCGACGGCGCGTCCGGACCGTTCTGGGCGCAGTTGGAAGCGGCGATCGGCGACGATCTGCGCACCTTCCTGCGATGCTGCAAGCGGCCGCTCGACGATCAAGGCCCCTTGTTCGACGCGGTCACGGCGCCCAATTCGCGCGCGCCGCTCGCGCCTTATCTGGAAGCGCGCGCGCTGACGCCCACGGCGTTCCATCATGGCAATCGCGGCATGACGCGCGACCGCATCCGCGACGAACACACATTGTTCCTGGCGACGCGCGAGCGGCTTGCTGCGGAGGACGTCGATTATCGCAAGCTCGAGCCGGTGGGCGTACACAAGAAGCTGCGCGCGGCGCTGGTCGACAAATTCCCCTGGCTCAGCCAACCCGCGCCGCCGCGCATCTCGTTCTGGGACGATATCGCCGACCGGCTCAAGCTCGCCGCTTTCGTCGTCGCCGCGATTTTCGCGCTGTCGCTGCCCGGCCTCGCGCTCACTTTGTTCATGCCAAGCCTACGCTATTTCGTGCTGGCGCTGATCCTGTTCGTGGTGCTGGCGGCGTGGTTGAAGCGGATCGCCGATCCCTTGCCGGGCACGGTGACGCCGACGCGTTTCGACCTGCCGAAATTCCTGTTCGCGCAATTGCCGGCGATCGTCATGTTCGTGGCGCTTTATTGCGCCGTCGCCAGCGTCATCGGCGCGCCTTTGTCCATGCTGCTCACCGGCCGCGACTTCGTGGAAGCCTGGTCCGACATGGTCATATGGCTGGCGCTTGGGCTGCTCAGCGTGCCGGCGACCGTGATGGGCGTGCTCGTCTGGCTGCGCTCGATCGAACGCGCCGATTGTTCGCAGAACGCGCCCTATGTCGATCCGAAACTGCTGCGGGAGATGGCGCAACGCGAGGATTGGATTCCGCAAAACCATATGGGCTCGATCGTGCTGATAAAGCCGGGGATCCTGCGCGCGACTCTGATCCGCGCCGGGCATCTCGGCCTCGGCCTGCTGCTGAGGGTCACGGCGCGCGACGGCTATCTGGGATCGATGCGCACCATCCATTTCGCGCACTGGGCGATGGTGAACAACAAGACGCGCCTGATGTTCTTTTCCAATTTCGACCAGACCTGGGAGAGCTACCTCGATGATTTCATCGAAAAGGCCCATGTGGGCCTGACGCTCGCCTGGAGTTGCGGCGTCGGCTTTCCGCCGGCCCGCTTTCTCCTCTATGAGGGCGCGAGCCAGGGCCGCCAGTTCAAGGACTGGGCGCGTCATTCCATGGCGGTCAGCCACTTCTGGTACAGCGCCTACAAGGATCTCACGACCGAACAGATCGAGCGTAATTGCCGCATCGCGCTCGGGCTTCGCCAAACGACGCTGACCGACGAGGAGGCCGCGCAATGGATCAGCGACTTGTGAGCGCGCTCAAGCCCGATCCCGCCAAATGGCGGCTCGCGGCGCCGCACGATACAAACACGCAAGGACTTGTCGTCAGCGGCTTTAGCGACTCGCCGGCCTGCCGCGCGCTGTTCCTGGAATTCGAGAACCTGAAAGGAGGCGGCGCCTGGCTCAAGGCCTTGAGTAGCGTCGCGCCGATCACGGATTCGGACGGCAAGGATCCACGTTGCGCCGCGCTCGGCCTGACCTGGCTCGGCCTGCGCAAAATGGGCCTCGACGCCAATATTCTGGCGAGCTTCGACCGCCCCTTCAAGGAGGGCATGTTCCAGGAGGATCGGCTGCGTCGGCTCGGCGACCGCCGCGATTCGGAATGGCAGCCGACCGTCATTGACGGCGGTCCGATCTGGAGCGGCAATTTGCCCGAGGACGAAGCCACGCAAGACAATGAGGCCCGCGCTTTCCGCGTCGCCAAAGCCGCGCCCGCGAAAAAGGAAAAGATAACGCCGGTGACGGTGCATGCGCTGGCGCTGCTTTACGAAAAGGACGAACAGAGCGCGCAGGACTGGGCCCGGGAGGTCGAGGCGGCGCTCGCGCCCCATGGCGTGAAGATCGTTCGCGAGCTTCCGCTCAGCCTTCGTTTCGACGCCAACAAGATCGCGCGCGAACATTTCGGCTTCGCCGACGGCCTGTCGCAGCCGCTGCCCTACGCCGAGGGCGTGGTCAAACTCGATGACGGAATCGACGCAGCGAAGGGCGACTCATGCCACAGCGTCCCTCTCGGCGAGATCCTGATGGGCCACAAGAACGCCCATAACGAAGTCGCCGCGGGCCCCGTCGCGCCCGCCTCAGACGCCGGGCGCGCGGCGCAATTGCCGCCGCATCCGCGCGGCGAGGGGTTCCTCGATCTCGGGCTCGACGGCAGCTACATGGTCGTCCGCGAACTCAAGCAGGATGTCGCGCAATTCTGGCGATCCATGGATAAAAGCGCGGCCTCGATCAACACGGGCGGCGCGCCGGTCGATGCGGATTGGGTGGCCAGCCGCGTCGTCGGGCGCGACCGCGACGGCAATGTTCTATGTCCGGGCGGCGTCCTGCCGCGCGACGCGTCGGGCCAGCCGGAGAACGAATTCAGCTTTTTCGATCACGACCGGCGCGGGCTGGGATGTCCGCTGGGAAGCCATATCCGCCGCGGCAATCCGCGCGACGGACTCGCGCCGAAGGCGGAGGACAAGGCGACGCTGCACGACGCCGCCAACAGCCACCGCATCCTGCGGCGAGGACGGAAGTTCGGTCCCGACATCGCCGATCCGCGCGTCGACGACGGCGCCGATCGCGGACTGCTGTTCATCTGCCTCAATACGGATATCGGGCGGCAGTTCGAATTCGTGCAGCAGACCTGGGTCCTCAATTCGAATTTCGCGTTTCTGTTCGACGAGACCGATCCGCTGATCGGCCCGAGCGGCGGCTTCACCATTCCCGACGCGCCGCTGCGCCGGATCGTTCCGGTCGAGACTTTCGTGAAAATGGCCGGGGGCGAATATTTCTTCCTGCCCAGCATGGCGGCGCTGCGCTATCTGGAGGCGTTATGAGCGCGCTCGCCTCGAAGAACGTTCTCCGCCCCGGCGCGCAGGGCGCAAAACTTTGGGCCGAGCGCGCGCTGTTTGCGCTCATGCCGTTTTTCTTCAGCGCGCTGCGGCGGTTCAAGCCAGTGCTCACATTCGGTAGCCTCACGCTCACGTCGCGCTATGACGACGTGCGCGAGGTTTTCGCCACGGACACCAAGTTCGGCGTGGTCTACCAGCCCAAATTGCAGGTCATTATGGGCGGCGAGCCGTTCTTTCTCGGCATGGGCGACACGCCGCAATATCACGCCCAGACCGACGCCATGCGCAAGGTCATCCTGCCGGATGACCTGCCGCGTCTCGCGCAGGACGTCGAGGCGCGCGCGGACGCGATTGTCGCGTCGAGCGGCGGCCGGATCGAAGTGGTGGACGCGCTCGTGCGCAAGACGACCTTCGACTTCCTCGCCGATTATTTTGGAATTCCGGCGCCGACGCAGGGCGATTTGCGGGTCTGGGCGACACGGCTGTTCGAATTTCAGTTTGCCGATGGCGGCAATGATCCGGCCTTGCGCGCCGAGGTCGATGAGATCGCGCCGGCCTTGCGCGCCCATATCGATGCGGCGATTGCGCAACGTCGGCAAGGCGCTCCGAAGGATGACGTTCTCGGCCGCTGCCTCGCGCTTCAGGCCGCCGGCGAGCCCGGATTTTCCGACGTCCAGATCCGCACGGCGCTGATGGGTTTCGTTGTCGGCGGACCGCCGCAGCCGCCGATGGTCGTTCCGCAGGCGCTGGAGCAATTGCTGCGGCGCCCCGAAGCGCTCGCCGAGGCGCAAGCGGCCGCGCGCGCGAATGACGACGACAGGCTGCGGCGCTATATTGCCGAAGCGATGCGCTTCGATCCGCTCGCGCCCGGGCTGCCTCGCGTCGCGTTGGAGGAGGTCGTCCTCGCGCGCGGCCGGCGGTATGAAACCAAGATTCCGGCCGGCTCACAGGTTCTGGCGGCTTTCGCTTCAGCCATGATGGATCCGCGACGGGTCGCCAATCCGAAAGTCTTCAACCCGGACCGCCCTGAATCGGACTACATCCATTTCGGTCACGGGCTCCACGAATGTTTCGGACGATTCATCAATCGCGCGACCCTGCACATGATGCTCAAACCGCTTCTCAAACGCGCCAATCTTCGCCGCGCGCCGGGGCCGGACGGAAAACTTCAAAAGAATGGCGCCTTCGCGGAACGACTGGTCGTCGAGTTCAATTAAGGGCGTTCCGGATGCAGCGCTCCTCTCGACGAAATAACTCAACGCCATTCCGGCCGCCGACTATTTCCGTAACGGAGAGTCGGCATTCGTCCTTTGAAGGGTTTGGCTGCTCTCTCCAGAGAGGGCCTTGACGCCGGTCGCCGGCGCGACGGGGACGGCCGCCGTCTCCGCCGCGCCGCCGCCCATTGGAGCCGATCGCGCCATCGTGTTCGAGCCTGCATTTGCGAAAGTCGCAGGCGTGGACCCAGAGACGGCGGTCGAGCTGGCGATCGCGGATGAGTCTGGCGCAAGTCCGCGGTCATTTGGCCTCGTCGCCATCGCGCTGACCTCTGCGGAAGGAAGGGAACCGGACCTCGCCATGTCTGGAGCGACGCGAAGCGCGGGCTCCAGGCGA
The DNA here is from genome assembly GCF_041915505.1 of Rhodoblastus sp. GTDB lineage: Bacteria > Pseudomonadota > Alphaproteobacteria > Rhizobiales > Beijerinckiaceae > Rhodoblastus. The sequence goes on from NZ_JAYSBG010000014.1 coordinate 8,630, forward strand.
GCGGCGCCGAGTGATGAGGCCGTGTTGGCCATTCTCGTCGCGGGGCCGGAAATTTCGATCTTGCTTCGACGCGGGCCGTCCTTGGCGGCCGGCGTGTCGTCGCCTCGCGCCGTTCCGCCTATCAGGATGAAGGACGCGGCCAGAGCGGCGGCGCAGGCCGAGCTCTCGGCGGTCCAAGCCATTTTCGCGAGAAATGAAAACGCCATCGGATGGACCTTTGCTTTCCGGCCGCGGCTTTCGTCATCGATCTGCGCGCCGCCGAACCTGTTTATCGCGAGTCCGCGAGGCCTTTTAATGGCGCCCGGACCATGGGCCCGGCGCGCCCGCGCTTGCGCCCGTCAGGGCCCCGTCGCATTGAAGAACTGGAACTTCTGGAACGACACTTTCGTCGTGACTCCTGCCGACGCGCTGGCGCCAATGCCGATCAAGCCCCCGCCGTCGGGCGGACTGCCATTGAGCTGGCCCAATTTCTTGCCGTTGATGATGATGGTTGCGGTGCGGCCCGCCATCTGCACTTCTACTGCGTTGACCTCGCCGAGCTGGTATTTGATCACGGGATCCGTTTGCCAGTTCATCGGGGTCAACCAACGATTGTTCGACAATCTGTCGACCTTGAAAAACCCCTGCTTGCCGTCGCTGCCCAAGGTGAGAAGATAGGTGTTGCTGTTATTGACCGCCCAGAACGCCACCAGGGCTTGCGCGCCGTCAATGGAGCTTGCTTCTGAAATCGCGGCCTGAACGCAGATGGAGCCATCGCCATAGAAGTCGCTTTGGCTCAGCACGATGCGGACATATCCGGGGCTGGGGCTCACCACAAACTTGCCGTCGCTGACAGAAGCCGAGGCGTCCGCTTGCCCCCAACTCGAATCGAAGTTCTGGAACGCGTCCTCGAAAGTCGGCCTGCCAGTGCAAGCGGCAAATGCCGGCGTCAAGGCGATACATCCGGTGAACGACGCCGCCAGGACGAGCAATTCAATTTTCTTGCGCATGGCTCTGAAACCTCCCCAAGAAATTCTCCCCGCCGTGAACCGCAAAGGATCAAGAGCCGGGATGACGCCACGTATAGAGTTTCGTTGTGAAAGCTGTGTCGTCATCGGGGCCGATGACGATCAAGGACAATGGGCCTGAACGCGCCGGCTTGAACGACAGGCTCGGATACCAGCCGCTATTGGTGTTGCTGGCCAGGGTCTGGTTGTCGGCGTCCTTGAGATAGATGGCGATCGGCGTCTTCCGATCGGCATAGACGAAAACAAAATAGTCCAGGCCAGCGGAGGCGTCGATGGTTTCAACCTTCACACGCTGCTTTTTCTTGGTGTCCGGGTTGACGCGCATGTCGCTGTCGTCAAGCTTGCCAGGCTTGGTCGACACAAGTTGCGCCACGGATTTCTCGTCCGGTTTCGCATGTTCCAGAACCCAGTCGCCAATGACGTCGACGCCGCGTTTGAAATTGGCCAATTGTTTCGACCAGTAGGGCTTGTCCGCATCAAAGGCGGCTTGCGCCCGTCCGGCGTGAAGGTCCTCGATGATATCGGCCCGCTGGGCGTAATTGATCTGAACTCCGCTCGGCGCCCCCCGCGGGTATCCATCGCCCCTGGGTCCGAAAGTTCCGGCATTATTGATCGCGACGATATGGCCCGACGCGCCGACAATGAGGCTGCCCGATCCGCCGCCGGTTTCGGGAATCGAATGTTGCACCAGATAGCTATGGGCGGACGTCGTGGGCAGAAACAGATAATCCGTCAGCGCCGAAATGGCGCCATAATGAATCTGCGGCGTGGCCGCGACCGTTATCTCGTCCTGGCCCGCGACATTTTCATAGGGATAGCCTGAGGACGCCAGCGGCATTCCGGGTTCGAGCGCCAGCAATTCCGCCTCGGGAGCCATTTGGAGCACGAGTTCCGGAGGCAATTGGCCGTCAATGCGCAACAATCCGACGTCATAGCCGGAGCCGGTGACCTGGCTCGGCGCGCCGCCGCGGAACGAGGCGATGAAAGCCGGGTCCTCGCCCATCACGAATTTCGGAAATGCGGTGTAGCCGGGATGGTAAGCGTGTCCGACAACCCGATAGGACGCCCCGCCAGGTCCGGGTTGAACCACCAGCATTTTTTCGCCGGGCTTGAGGTCGTTGCACTCGGCCATCGAGCGGTCCTCGACAGGAAAGGCGTCGTCGCAGATCCCGGCGATATGCGCATTGGTCGCCAGAACATTCGGACCGATCGGCCAGGCCGTTCCCATGCCGAATTTGCGGCCTTGCGCGTCTTCCTCCACCACAAGAAATGTCGCTTTGCGCACCCGGTTGATGATGTTTTGGTCGATGCTGGCGGCCGCGGCGGCGCTCATATGCCCCAGAGCGTCCCTGTCGTTCTTCTGATCCACCGCCAGGCTCGCGACCGTCGCCGCCAGTTCGTGGTCACGCCGCTGGTTCTGGACGGCCGACCAGCCGAAAGCGACGGCGAGCAGCACCGCGACCAGACCGCCTCCGATCGCCAGACGCCGGAAAAGCTGCGGCGCGGGGGTGACCTTTTCCTGCGGCAGAGTCTCGCCCAGACCTGCGGCATGGGCGGATTGATCGAAGGTGACGTCGAAGCTCGGCCCGTCGTCGCGGCCCAGATGAAAGATCGATCCCGATTGGATCGGCAGGTCCGGGCTGGCCAGGGCCGGCTCAATGCCGACAAAATGAGCGCCTTGCGCCCCCTCATGAAGATGAACGACCCAATCGTTCAGTTCGCGCACAAGCGCCAGATGCCGTCGTCCGACCAGCGTCTCTTCGGCAGGATAGACGACATCGCAATCGGACTCGCGTCCAAACTCGATTTTCTCTTTGCCGTCATCGAAGCTCTGGGTTTGTCCGGCAAGGGGCCCGGTCAGATGACGGATCGCAATCATCGCAATACTCTTATGAGAGATAAGAACGGCGCGTTGCTATGAATTTTAAAGAGTGTGCTCGCGCAGGGTTGTAAAATCAAGCGCTCCCTTGTCCGTGCAGGACCATCCGGGCCGCGTCGTCGAAGATTCGCCCGACCTGCGACGCCGAACCCGGCCGCAGCCATCTCACCGGCATGACCAGCCGCCGCAGAAGACGCGCGCATGGCGCGCCGACGCCGGCGCTTTGCAGCGTTTTCGCGACGCTGGCGTCGCCCCGCCAGGCTGTTCGGGCGACATCGGGGGCTATGCCAAGCAGTTCGAAAGCAATGACGCCAAGCGCGTAAAGATCGGTGCGCGCATCGACCCGCCAGCCGTTTTTCTGTTCCGGGGCCATATAGCGTGGCGTGCCGGACCGCGAGATCCCTCCCGGAACGAGCAGCGCGACGCCAAAATCGACAATGACGGGATTTGTCGGGCCGGGCATGACGATATTTTCCGGCTTGAGATCGCAATGAACGATCCGCGCGGCGTGGACGGCGGCAAGCGCAAATGCGATCCGCGCGGCGAGATCGAGCGCTCGCCCCGCTTGCAGCGGCGCCTGCAGCAGGCTCCGCAGATTTGGACCATCGATCAGGTCCTCGATCAAGGTCGCGTCGCCGCCCGGCTCGACGATCAGACCACGGACGCGGGCCACGCCCGGATGATCGATCCGCGATGCGGCGCGGACCTCGCTGCGAACGGCTGTCAACAGATTGTCGCGTTGGGTCGTATCGTAAATTTGCGCGAGGCTGACGCGTTTCAACGCCACCTCGCCGCCGAGTTCGATGTCATAGGCGCGCGTCACGCTGCCCTGGCCGCCGGCCCCCAGCGGGCGGCGTCGCACGAAGCGGCGCGTCAGGTCCTGCGCCGGCGGCGCCAGATCGGCGCCGGCGTCGGCTCCATTCTCGGAGGCGCCGCGCGCCGCCAGAGCGCTCCGCGCCTGATCGGCATGGCCTATCAAGCCGCGAGCGACGGCGCGCCGCAAGGCGGCGGCCAGCGCCAATTCCGCCTCGTCCGGGCGTCCGAGCCCGTCGAGCGCGCTTGCCCGGCAGATTTGCGCCTTGACTTCGCGTCCGGCGAGATCGTCGTCGGCGAATCGGGCGATCGCGCTGCGCAGAAGCGTGTCGGCCGTCGCGAAATCCCTCTCGGCGAGGGCAAGCTCCGCCTCGACTTCGGCGAGTTCGACAGCTTCGAAACTCTCCGGCGTCTCGGGCGCCAGAACGCGGGCCGCCTCGATGCGGGAATGGGCGTCCTGCTGGCGCCCTTGCGCGCTGGCGCAGCGCGCCTCTTCCAGCGCCGCGAGAAGACGCAAGCGTGGCGATGCGGCGGCGAGTCCGGGACCGATCGCCGCGAGAAAACGCAAGGCCTCATCGATGAGGCCGCACGCGACCAGCGCCTGGGCCTGGTTGATCTCCGTCCGACGCCTCTGAAGCGCCGGAAGATTGGCGTTTTCGATTTTCAGGGCGCGGTCGAACAGCGGCGCCGCCGCGCGCGGCCTGCCCATTTCCAGTTCGAGCCGCCCGGCTTCGATCAAAGCCAGCGCGGCGCCGGTCAGGTCCTTCTTGGCGAGGCACTCGGCCACAGCGCGGAGGAGGGCGAGGCCGGCTTCGCGGCCCTCGCCGCGCCAGCCATGCGCCACCGCCGCCTCGCGCTTGGCTTCGGCGACGCGCTCGTTCTCGTTCAACTGGGAAAAAAGGTCGGCGGCTTCATTCAAATCGCCCAAAGCCTCGCCGCGCAGGCCCAGCCGGTTGGCCGCAATCCCCGTCGCGATGAGCCATTTGGCGCGCAACGCTATGTCGGCGGCCGTCTGCGTTTCGATGGCGCGCAGACGCGCCAAAACTTCGGCGGCCGGACTATTGGCGGCGAGATCGGCGCGGCAGGCGTCGATGATCTGATCGGGTTGGGGGGAAGCCTCGGCGGCTTGTTTCATTCGCGGGATCGCGTCGTCCTGTGGGGCCATGGTTCGTCCCCTTTCAATTCGCCGCGCCGAACGCGGCTTCGATTTCGTCCATCAGCGGATGTGTCAGGCCGGCCTTGCGCAACGCCGCGAAATCTCCACGAATGATCGTCTCCCAGGCCTTGTTGAAATGGGCGATCTCGCCGCGATGACCGAGGTAAATCCTTCTCGCTTCATCGATGCGTCCAAGAAACATCAGCGCGTGGGCGCGATTGGTCTGGAGCCAAAGAAGTCCGGGCTGGGCGTCGATGGCTTTTTCGGAGGTCGCAAGCGACAGGTCGAATTCGCGCGCAAACAAGGATTCGAAGGAGAGCTCCCCCATGTCTCCCACGACGGTGACGAGATTGTCCCGCGCCGACGCGTCGTCTGGATGCGCGACCGCCAATCTGTGACGGATGGAGAGCGCTTTTTCGTAATCGGCTGCAGCGTCCGCCCGGCGTTCGAGCTTGAGGAGATCGGTCCCGACCCGCGACAAGGCGATGGCCAGATCGCGTTGGTCGGCTTCGTTGGTCGCGTCGCGCTGCGCCTGTCGTTCGGAAACTGCGAGATCGTCTTCGTCGTAATGAAGCGCGTCCGACAATCTGTTGAGCTTTTTGAGCACATTGGCGACCCTTTCGTCGCTTGCCTCCAGTTCGCGCTGCCAACCGGCGTTGTCGGGAGCGGCTTTCGCCAGACGATCCCGAATGCCCAGACTTTCGAGATAGGATTCCAGCGCGGCGGGAAGATCGCCCTGCGCGACCTGAACGTCGCCGACCTTTCTGTGATGCCATGAGAGTGTACGCTGCCAGCCGAGATTGGCGGGATTGGATTTCGCGAGGCGATCCATGATGACCAAACCGGCGCTATATGATTTCAGCGCGTCGGGAAGATTCTGTTGCGCAAATTGCACATTGCCCAATTGGCCATACATTGCGGCCAGATCGCCTTGCCAACCGGCATTGCCCGGGTCCGATTTCGCCAATTTGTCCATGATGGCGAGAGCGTCGCCAATCGATTTCGAAGCGCCCGGAAGATCGCCTTGCGCCGCTTGCGTATTGCCGATCTTTTCGTGAGACACGACCAGGCCGCGCTGTCGGTCCGCGTTGCTTGGATCGGCACGCGCGACCCGCTCCTTAATCTCCAGACTGTCGCGATAGGATTTCATCGCGCCCTGAAAATCGCCCTGCGCCGCTTGCGCGTCGCCGACCTTTTCATAGGATGTCGCCAGGCCGCTCCGCCAAAGCGCATTGTCAGGATCGGCTTTCGCCAGGCGCTCGATGATCGCGAGACTGTCGCGGTAGGATTTCATGGCGCCCGCGAAATCCCGCAGCGCAACCTGGGCGTCGCCGACGTAGCTGTTCGACGCCGACAGGTCCAACTGCCAGCCGCTGTTGCTGGGATCGGCGTCCGCCAGGCCCTGCATGATGTCGCGACCATCGCGATAGGATTTCAGCGCGCCCTGAAAATCGCGCTGCTCTTCCTGCACATGGCCGATGGCGTCATAGGATTTCGCCAGATCCTGCCGCCACAGGGTGTTGCGCGGATCCAGTTTTACGAGGCTGTCCCTGATGGACAAACATGCGCGATAGGACTCCAGCGCGCCCTGAAGATCGCCCTGCGCCACCTGCACGTCGCCGATTTTAATGAACGATACCGACAGATCGCGCCGCCAGACGACATTGCCGGGATCGGATTTGGCGAGGCTGTCGGCGATCGCCAAGCCGTCGCGATAGGATTTCGTCGCGCCTTGAAGATCGCCCTGCGCCAATTGCGTGTCCCCGATCTTGTTCAGGGACAATGTCAGATCGCGCCGCCAGCCGGCGTTGCCGGGATCCGACTTCGCCAGACGGTTACGGATCGACAGGCTGTCGCGATAGAATTTCAACGCGTCCGCAAGGTCGCCTCGCGCCTCCTGCACGTCGCCCATTTTCGCCAGGGACAGCGCCAGATCGCTCTGCCAGCTGGCATTGCCGGGATCCGATTTCGCAAGGCGCTCTCGAATGGCCAGATTTTCACCGGCGGATTTCAACGCGCCCTGAAGATCGGCCAACGCCTTCTGCCCGTCGGCGAGTCTTTCAAGGGACACCGACAGTTCGCGCAGCAAGGCGGCGTCGCCGGGGGCGGACTTCACCAGGCGCTCGTCAATGTCCAGACTGTCGCGATAGGATTTCATCGCGCCCTGCAGATCGCCCTGCGCGGACAACACGTCCCCGAGCTTTACGTAGAGCACGGAGATATCGCTCTGCCAGCCGGCATTGCCGGGATTGGAGCTGGCGATGCTTTTGGCGATGGCCACGCCGGCGCCAAAGGATTCCGCCGCGCCGTGAAGATCGCCCAGCGCCATCTGCGCGTCGCCCAAACGTTGGTAGGACGCCGCCAGACCGCTCTGCCGGCTGGCGTCGCCCGGATCGGATTTCGCCATGCTGGCTCGAATGTCGAGACTGTCGCGATAGGATTTCGTCGCGCCCTGCAGATCGCCGCGGGCTTGCAGGACATCGCCCACTTGCGAATATGACACGGCGACATTGTCCCGCAGGCGGGCATTGCCGGGATCGGCCGCCGAGAGCGCGCGCATCAGATCGAGCGATCGCCGCGCCGCGTCGAGCGCGCCCTCGGTGTCGCCTTTGTCGAGAAGCGTGATCGCGATTTCGGAAAGCGCCGCAGCCTGGCTGAACTGAAGCGCCTGGTTTTTGGCGCCGCCCTCCGCCAATTGCTCTTGCAGCTTTTGCGCCCGCGTCAGAATATCGCCGACGAGCGCGGCGGGGACGCCGGCCAGATTTCTGAATTTTTGCGCCAGGTCGAACACCAGGCTATTCGCGGTGTCGGTCGCCAGCGCCAACGCCTTCTCCGCCCGGTCATGCTGGGCCTGCGCGGTCCTCCATTCCCAGCCCGCCGCCGCCGCCAGAACCAGCGCCGCGACCGCGCCGATCGTGGAAATCCAGGCCACCCGTCGCGAATTCCGCGCGCGCTCCGCCAGCTTTTCGGTCTGTTCCCGTTCGAGATCCGCTTCCATGCGGCGTTGCGCGGCCTCCGCCTCGCGCGCTGCTGTCTCTCTGGCGCGGCAGGCCGTGAGATAGGCGCGATCGGTCGGATCGAGCAAAGCGGCGAGGTCGGGCCTGGCGTCGAGCCGGTCAGCGTCCTCCAGCCGCGCGCCGCCATGCGCCGCCCAGGCGGGGCCGCGCGCATTGGCGTCCCAGTCGAGCGCCGCGCGCTTGACGCCTTCCAGCGTCGCCAGAAGCCCAAAATCTTCCTCCAGCCAGCCCTTGAGTCCGCCCCATTGGCGCAGCAGCGCCTCGTGCGCCGGCTCGATGGTCGCCTCATGCGTGTCCTTGTCGCGGTCGCGGGTCAAAAGCCTCTGTGCGACGAGCAGATCGACCAGCGGCCGCGACTCCTCGGGAATTTGGGCCGCGCGGGCGACGCGGCGGCGTGGCGTTCTGGTTTCGGGATCGACGCCGGCCAGCCACGGGATCAGCCCGCGCCGCAGCAACGCGAGCCTTTGGGCGTGGTCCCTGGGAATGCGCGGGTCGGCGTCGGCGGCGGCGAAGACCCGCGCCAACGCCGCGTCGATCGCGCCCGACAGGCCGCCGAATTTTTCGTAATCCTCGCGCGAAACGCGCCGGGCCGCCTCGTGATCGCGATAAAGCTGCTCCAGCGTGAAGGAGAGCAGGGGCAGGGCGTCACTGCCGCCGCCTTTCTCGATGTCTTCGAGCAGGGACTGAGTCAGGCCGGGGGCGATCTCGAATTTGCGTCCCGCCTGGGTCAGGCGTCGCGCCGGCGCTTCGATCACCGTCTGATAGGCTCCCCTCGGCATCGGCAGAAGGGGAAAAGCCTTTTGACCCAAGCCTTCAAGCGGCTTTGCGTGCTCCAACGCGTCATAGCTGTCGGTCCGGATGGCGAAAAGCGCGATCACCGGCGGGCTATCCTCGCTGGTGAAATCACGCAGCAGCTCCAGCAGCCTTTCGCCCTCGGCCGCGCCTTCGGCGGCGAAAAGCTCTTCCGCCTGGTCGATGGCGATGACCAATGTTCGCGGCTTGTCCTCGCCCGTTCGCGCGGCCAGCTTTTGCAGGATCGGGCGCAGCGCGGCCGCGCCGCCGGCGATCGACTCGCGGATCTGCGCGCGGGAGATCGCGAGACCGCGTTTCACGGCGGCTTCGGCCAGCGCCGCCACGAAGCCATTGGCGCCGCTGATCGCCGTTCGCTCCGGCCGAATAATCGGCAAGGCGAGAAAATTGCGGTCGTCGCGCCGAAGCCTCGGCGACAGCCCGGCGCGCAGGAACGAGGATTTGCCGGCCCCCGAGGCGCCGAGAATGACGAACAGGCGCGGAGCGGCCGCCTCGCGCAGACCTCTCAGCGCGTCCAGCGCTTCGATGATCGGGCCGTCGCGGCCGAAAAACACGCCGGCGTCGACCGCGTCCAGCGGCTCCAGTCCGCGATAGGGCGCGCGGTCCGGATCAGCCTCGGGCGGCCACGTGAAAAAACGCGGATCGAGCCCGGCCCGCGTCAGCCCGTTCTTCAACCGCGCCAGTCCCTCGGCCGAAAAGGTGATCTGGCCTTCTTCCTGCGTGACCGGCATTCTGGGATGAAAGACGAGGTGATCCTCGCCGGCGGCAAGCGAGACCGCCTGGCGCGTCTCCTTGAGGAACAGCGGCAGATCGTCGATGGCGATGGTCTCGATCAGCACGACGAAAATGCATTTATTGAGTCTTCGGGCGAGGTCGTGTTCCCGCCGGCACCATTCGGACGCCAGCCAGTTGCGCGACACCAGAAACAGCACCGCTTCGCAATCCGACGCCTGCGTATAGAGCGCGCGTTCCCAGCGCTCGCCCGGATGGATGCCTTCCTTGGGATCGACATCGAGAAAGACGTCCTCCCAGCCCTCCGCCTTCAACCAGTCGCAAACAGCGACCGCCGCGAAATTATCCTTGCTCGAATGTGACAGAAAAATGCGCGACATCGCGAGCCTCGCGAGCGAAGCCAATTCCATTCATGTAACGACCCATTTTGAACGACGCCCAGCCGCCAGTCCAGACAGGACGACAGGAGACCCTGTCGGAATGCAAAGGTTCTGGCTGGCGCCGATCGTGAACGGCCTCGGCGAATGTGGCGAAGGGCCGCGGTTTAAGCTAGTCTTGCTGACCGTTTGAACTGCTGCTCCAAACAGGGAATCTGCCGCGATGCTCGACGAGCCGGTCAATGAGGCCGCTTCCGCGAAAGCCGCCTCGGAGCCGTCCGCAGACGCCGCAGAGCATGGCGCGATCCAATTTCCGGTCATTGTCGGCGTTACCGGGCATCGCGATATCGACACGCGCGAGGATTCCGACGTCAACAAGGCGCTCCGGGCCAGCGTTCGCGAAATCCTGACCCATCTGAAAAACCGCTTTCGGCCGGGCGCCGTCCATCTCCTGACGGGAGCGGCGGCGGGCGCCGACCAACTGGCGGCGTCCGTCGCGCTCGATCTCGGCATTCCGCTGATCGTGGTCGCGCCCATGCCGCTGTCGGCTTATCGCGAAACGATGGCGGACGATCCCGACGCGCTGGACGCTTTCGATCGGTTCTGGAAAGAAAAAGATCGCGGCAGGACAGCTCTCAGGCTGGAGTTGCCGTGGCTGACGGCCGACAAGTCCCATAAGCTTCAATATGAACAACTTGGCGTTATCTTGTCGCGCTACAGCCATCTGCTTCTGGCGCTTTGGGACGGGGACGAGTGGCGCGACGCGGAAGCGGCTGGCGAGGCGGAGGGCGTGAGAGGCGGAACGGCGCAAGTCGTTCATTTTCGCCAATGGGGCGAGAGCGATGCGGAAGCCTTCGCAATCAGCCGGCTCTTTCCCGGCGAAACGTCGCATCTGGATCTGACGCCGAGCGGCCCTCTTATCCACATCATGACGCCGCGCGCGGGGACTGAAACGGAGCCGCCATCAAGCGCGCCTGACGACGACCCGGCTGGGAAAATGCGGCTGTGGCAGGAGAAGCGTTCGAAGCAGAAACAACGCGCGTCGGCCATCGATGAGCCGGTTCATTTCTGGAAGGATTTGTCGAAGGAGCGTCTTGGCCGATGGACCAGTCCCTTCCTCAAGGAAATCGTCGAACTGAACAATGGCATTGCGGAAGCCGTGCGCGGCCACGCCGCGGGCGTCGAACGTCACGTCGGCTATATTCGTCCGCAGCATGGCGACGTCGTGGATCGCGAGCTTTTTCTTCACCTTGAAATTCTGCGGCGCCTGCAGGCAGCCACGGACATGGCCGCTCAGGGGATTCAGCGAAAGCTGATGGGCGAGGGCGATACCGCCATGCGGAGTTATTCCGATTTCTGGACGCGATTCAGGCTCCTCTTCCTCGGACGCGGCGGCGCGGTTTTCATTTTTGCGATCACCATTCCCGCGAGCGTCCTGTTCCTCGGACTTTTTCCGCTGCACTGCGAGCTCCTCCCGGCGCAATGGCGTTCGCTTTGCGAGAGCGCGACGAGAGGATCGGCGGTTTTCGCGGTGGCCTATGCGGTCATAATCATTGCGGCCGGAGCCTTCTATCGACTCAGGGTGCGCCCACAGCGCTGGCAGGAAAAATTTCTCGATTATCGCGCGATCGCCGAAGCCATGCGCGTGCAAGTGTTCTGGTGTCTGGCGGCCATGCCGGGCGCTGTTTCCGATTATTACCTGCGCAAGCATTTTGACGAACTGGGATGGGTTCAGCAGGCGTTGCGCGGTCCGGCGCTCTGGGCGGCCGCGGTGGCGTTGAAGCTGGACGCGCCGCAACGCGACATTATTCGCGAATGCTGGCTGCAAAATCAGCGGGACTGGTTTGTCGGTCCGTCGCGTGATGGCGGACGATTCCTGCTGAACAAGCAGGCGCTGGATTTCAACGAAGGCGCCGCCAAGGCCTGGTTCTGGTCGGGCGTCTCTGTCGCCTTCTGCCTCGCCTTCTTGGCGGTCTGCGAGGCTGTCGAGGTCGTGGAGAGGTCCGAGTTGGCGGAAGGCGTCCTGATCCTGCTCTCGACATTCGCCTTCGGCATGGCGGGATTTCACGGCCTCTACATGGAAAAGCAGTCGTTCGAGGCGCATGCGCACGCTTATGCGCGCATGGGGCGCCTGTTCAACAAGGCGCTGATCGAAGCCGACAAAGCCCAGGACGATTCTGAGAAATATCGCGCGATCATGTTGGAGCTCGGACGCGAAGCCTTGGCTGAAAACGCCGATTGGCTCATCGATCATCGCGGCCGCCCGATCGAAAATCCGTCGAACTTTGGATGACGCAATATTGGCGTGCGGCCTGGAGCCCGGCGTTCCTGCTCCGGCGGGTTGGACGCAAAGACCATTGGCGAAAGCCGTCGTTTTGCTTGTCGGGGCAGGGGAAGCCTGTCAAATTGACGTCCTCTCATTGCTTCATGGACCGATGCGCCATGGAAACGGCTTTGACGGAGCGCCAAACTGGTCTTTCGCGACGCGGGCTTCTGGCCGGCGTCGCCGCATTGTCACTGGGGGCGGCCCTTCCCGTGAAGGCCGGGCCGACATTGGCGTTCGATCGCTTCATGGCCGTCAGCGCGCGCCTTTGCGACGTGCCGCTTTTCAGCAGGGCGCTGGGCGCCGATATTCTAGCGTTGCTGTCGCATGAATTTACCGACGAGAAGCTGAACGCGCTCATCGTGCTTGTCGAAGGCGTGAGCGACGACGAGCTGGATTTCCGCGCCAACGGTCTGGGGCCGCTTGTGTCGCGGCTCGTCGCGCTTTGGTATTCGGGACTGGCGCCGATGAAGAGCGGCAATGAACTCGTGCTGTCCTATACGGACGTGGCGGCGTGGCCGGCGACCGGCTACGCCAAACCGCCAAGCTATTGCGGGGTGGCGTTCGGCGAATGGTCGCAGGCCCCGGATATGTCGGCGACGGTCAAATAGCATGTCGCAATCCAGCCTTTCCGCCGATGTGGTGATTGTGGGGGCTGGCGTGGCGGGGTCGCTGCTGGCCTTCAAACTGGCCGGCGCCGGAATAAAAGTTCTCATCCTGGAAGCCGGTCCGCGCATCGATCGCGGCGACGCCGTCGGACGCTTTCAGGCTTCGGCGCGCAAGGGGCCAAACAGCGCCTATGTTTCCTCGTCCATCGCCCCGCATCCCGACACGGACGACATGTCGACCTATTACATCAATGACGGGCCCGACCCGTTCACGGGCGTTTACCTCCGCGGCGTGGGGGGTACGACATGGCATATGGGCGGCACGGCCTCGCGTTTTCGGCCGAGCGATTTCCGGACGCGATCGCTGTTCGGCGTCGGCCTGGACTGGCCTCTGGGTTACAACGATCTGGTTCCATTCTACGAAGAAGCCGAGCGTGAAACCGGCGTCGCGGGCGATCCCTCCTTTGACGAAGGCGCGCCCAGGCGGACGCCCTTTCCCATGTCTCCCGTCCCCGCGACCTATCTCGATCGCAAGGTCGCCGAGGTGCTTCCGCCGCTTGGATTGACGCTCGGCGTTTTTCCGCAGTTCCGCAACACGCGGGACTATGACGATCGCCCCGCCTGTTGCGGCAATGCGAGTTGCGTTCCTGTCTGCCCCATCGGCGCCAAATGGGACGCCAGCGTCCATGCCGCGAAGGCCGAGGCTCTCGGCGCCCGCGTCGAAGCCGACGCCGTGGCGACAGCCGTCGATGTCGGCGCCGACGGGCAGGTCAGCCGCATCCGCTTTCTGCGCCCGGATCGCAGCGAAGGCGAAGCCAGGGGCCGGATTTTCGTGATCGCAGCCCATGCGATCGAGACGCCGAAGCTGCTGCTGATGTCACGGTCGGAACTGACGCCAAATGGCGTCGCCAACAGCAGCGACATGGTCGGCCGCAATCTGATGGGACAGATCGACCAGGTCACTTTGGGTCTCGCGGGCGATCCGGTCTATCCCTATCGGGGGCCGGTCGGCACCTCCGGCATCGCGGAGTTCCGCGACGGCCCGTTTCGCGCGACGCAGGCGGCGGTCGGGACCTCGGTGTCGAACGCCGGCTGGCAGCGGGCGATCGGCCCGCTGGAATATGCCGAACAGCTCGCCCGGTTGGGATTTTGGGGGAAAAGGCTGAGACAGGCCGTCGCGGATCGCACGGCGCGCGAATTGATGATCGGCTCCACCTCGGAAATGCTCCCCGACAGCGCCAACCGCATCGTGCCGGATTTCGGACAGCGCGACACGGCCGGGCTGCCGCGCCCGCGCATCACGTTCAAGATCGACGATTACGCCAAGAGGGGACTGAACGATGCCGTCGAGCGTCAGAACCAGATCTTTGGCGCATTACGCGCGACGGAGATGCGCACACTCCCGATGGCGGCGAGCACCGCGATCATTCTCGGCACCGCCCGCATGGGAACAGACGCCAAGACATCGGTGGTGGACCCCGAGTTGCGAGCTCACGACTACAAAAATCTCTTTATCGTCGGCGGCGCGACTTTCCCGACCAGCGGCGTGTTGCCGCCGACCCTGACGATCGCCGCCCTTGCCTTGCGCGCGGCGGAGACGATTCAGCGTCTGCTTTGAGATCTCCAACAGGAGGTTGACCATGATGCGCGTGTTCAAGCGGCGGATAGCCGGCGCCCTTGCAAGGGCATTTGTCCTTGGCGGACTGTTCTTTGCCGGGGCCCTGAATGTTGCTTATGCCGACGACTATTGCGCCGGAGGCGCCGGAAGGAGCGAAGCTGTCAACACGCCGCCGCAACTGGCGGCGAGGGTCGCGGCGACCTTCGGCATTTCCGTGGAAATGGCGCGCGACGCGACGATGGTGCGCTGTGTCGGGACGAAACTCCTGACCTGCTGGGTCGGAGCCAATCTGAATTGCGGCAAGGCGGATAAACGCCGGGCGCTTCCGGGCGCCAAAGCCTATTGCCGTCAGAATCCGGGATCGGACAGTATCCCGATGGCGGCGACGGGCCATGACACGATCTATGAGTGGCGCTGCGCTGGTCGGCGCGCCGTCGCCGGGAAAGTGATCACGGCGGTCGACGCGCAGGGATTTGTCGCCGAAAATTGGCGGGCGGCCCCCTGACGACCGAAACGCCCGGCAAGGCGCTCATCGCGCGTTCCAGCGAGACCCCGACTACCTGCTCACAACGCGCTGCTCGGGCGGCTGTACATCGACGGATCGTCGGCGGGGCCGGTCTTGGTCCAGACGGCGCGCAGCGGCACAGGCTGCTGAGCCAGCAATTTCTTGTCCGCCGTCATGAACTGGCTATTGACCCATGCCTTGCACTCGGTGTTGGCGAGATCGCCGATCCGCTTGTCGATTTCGTCGATCGAGGCGATCCCCTGCACCGCTGTCGTCACCTTGACGATATTCTCCGAGAGACAGTCGAAAATGATGCGCTGCTTGCGATAATTCAGCGCATAGGCGCGCGCGTCGCGTCGGATCAGCCCGTCGAAATCGCCTGAGACGCGCGCCGAGGCGCGCGCCAGCGAGCGTTCGATATTCTCCCGCACCGCGCCGAGCGCCGCGTCGCCATGCGATTGATAAAGCAATTGCACGAACAACGCCGAGCTGTGATTTTCGGCCAGCAATTCCGAAAGTTCGAAAAGTCGATTGTAGATGGCTTCGGCCGAACTGTTGGTGGCTTCCCGCACGTCCTCCATCGACACCCGGCCCTTGTTGGTGCCGCGCAGCATCGAGTCGCTCATTTCGTCGACGCGCTCGAGGATCAGCACCCGCAGGCGCTCCTGCGTCCAATCCTCGCCGACAAAAGTACTGAACCGCTCAAGGTCCGCATGTTTGTAAGCATCGTCTACGGCCTGCAGGATCGCATGTTCGGTGATGTCGCCCTCGCCGGTGGCGCTTTGAGCCTTCTCCGTCTTCTTGAATTTTTCGATCAAAGCGACGATGCGTTTGGTGTAATCGCGTTCGTCATCGCGGCTGGAGGTCGCGCCGACCTGGTTCTTGTCGTCGGTGGAGCCAACGGTGTTCAGGCTTTCCGCCGGGGTTATCGCCTTCAAAACCGCGGTCTGCGTCCGCTGCGAGATGCCGAGCGACGCCAGCGTCCTGGTCGAGTCGGTCTTTTCCTCCGGCGCGCCGTCATGGCTGGCGCTCGCTGATGACCGTCCGCCGCCATGCGGATGCGCCGCATAGGCATGCGCGCGTCGACCACGG
>NZ_JAYSBG010000015.1:0-24524 GCF_041915505.1 Rhodoblastus sp.
GCCTGTCTCGCGCCGCTGGCGCTGTTGCCGCCGGCGCGCGCCGACGGCGCAGGTCGGGCCGCGAGCGGCGACGCCGGGGCGGTTCTTCGCGTCGCCGTTGCTCTTGCCGCGCCGCTGGCCTTTGTGCCGGCGCTGGGCGGCTTCGGCCTCGCGCCCTGTTTCTCGGCGCTCGTGCTCGCGGGGGTCGCCACGCTCGGGCTTTGCGCCCTCGCCCGCGCGCAGATCGGCGGCCAGACCGGCGATGTCGCCGGCGCGACGCAACAGGTCGTGGAAATCGTCGTCCTGCTCGCCTTCGCGGCGGCGGTTTAGGCGCTGAGGCAATCCTCGACGCGCGGGACGAAAGCGTGATCGACGAGGGCCAAGGCGTCCTCGACCACACGGACGTCGGCGCCGCGCTTGACGGCGAAGGTCGCCAAATGACGGCGATAGGCCCGCGCGCCAGGGCGGCCGGCGAACAGGCCGAGCATGTGACGCGTGATATCGGCCAACCGCACGCCTTGCGACAGGTTCCGCTCGATATAGGGCAGAAAAGCCGAGACGGCGGCGCGGCTGCTGTCATGGGGCGCCGGAACGCCGAACAGCTGCGGATCGACCTCCTGAAGCAGCGACAGATTGTGATAGGCCGCGCGGCCGATCATCACGCCGTCCACATGTTCAAGCTGGTCTTGCATGGCGTCGATGGTCTCGATCCCGCCATTGATCGCGATGGGCGTTCCGGGAAAAGCCCGCTTCAACTCGTGCACCAGCGCATAATCGAGCGGCGGAATGTCGCGGTTTTCCTTCGGTGACAGGCCCTTGAGCCAAGCCTTGCGGGCATGGACGATCAAGGCGTCCGCCCCCGCGTCGACCACCGCCCGCGCCATGGCGAACAGGGCCTCGCGCGGCTCCTGATCGTCGACGCCGATGCGGCATTTGACGGTGACCGGAAGCGTCACGGCCTGTTTCATCGCGGCGACGCAACGCGCGACCAGATCGGGCTCGCGCATCAGGCAGGCGCCGAAAGCTCCGTTCTGCACCCGGTCCGAGGGGCAGCCGACGTTCAGATTGACCTCGTCATAGCCGAATTCGGCGCAGATTTTCGCCGCGCGGGCGAGTTCGTCCGGGTTCGAGCCGCCAAGCTGGACGGCGACCGGGTGTTCGCTCGCGTCGAAGCCGAGCAACCGCTCGCGATCGCCGTGGATGATGGCGGCCGAGGTGACCATTTCCGTATAGAGCAGCGCCTTGCGCGAATGCAGCCGCGCCAGCACGCGATAATGCCGGTCGGTCCATTCCATCATCGGGGCAATACTGAAGCGCCAACTCTCTGGTTTTACAGGCATTTAAATTTCGCTTGCCTCGACTTGTCTCGTTGCTGATCGCCGGATTAGCGTCGATTTGATCCTCTTAAAGCTTATTTCCGCTTTTTCCGCCATCGTTTGGTTTTGCCGACGGCCTCTCTTTCTCGCGCTGCGAAGGAAGTTCGTGAGGCTGCCTTTCCTTCCGCTCAAACGACTTCCAGCGCCAGAGCGACGCCCATGCCGCCACCAATGCACAAGGCTACGATTCCGCACCGTTTTTGGTCGCGGCGCATTGAATGGATCAGCCGGGTCGTCAATATGGCGCCAGTCGCGCCGATCGGATGGCCATGCGCGATCGCGCCGCCTTCGACATTGACGATGGATTCAGGCAGACTCAGCTCCTGCATCACGGCGAGCGGGACGGCGGCGAAGGCTTCATTGATTTCGAACCGTTCAACCGCGTCGAGCGTCCACCCGGCGCGTTCGACCGCCGTCTGGATTGCGGGAACGGGCGCGAGGCCGAACATTCCGGGCTCTACCGCCGCCAATCCATAGCCGGCAAGCCGCGCCATGGGACGCAGGTTATTGCGTTCGGCGAAGGCGGCTTCCGCCACGATCATCGCCGCCGCGCCGCTGTTGAGCCCGGGCGCATTGCCAGCGGTGACCGTACCATCCTCGCGAAAGGCGGGCCGCAGCTTCGACAGCGCCTCAAAAGTTGTATCGGCCCTCGGCGCCTCGTCGCGCGCGAACGGAATCGGGCCGTTGCGGGCCGGCGTCTCGACGGGAACGATCTCCTCATCGAACTTGCCGGCCGCGCGCGCCGCGCAGAAGAGGCGCTGCGAACGTTCAGCGAAACGGTCCTGCGCCTCTCGCGTCAACTGGCATTGGGCCACCAGGTCCTCGGCGTGCCAGCCGGAATGACGGCCGGAAAAGGCGTCGTCCAGCCCGTCGCGCAGCATGGAATCGTGAATTTGCGCGGGACCGAGGCGATAACCCCAGCGTCCGCCTTCAAGCAGATAGGGCGCGCGGTCCATGTTCTCGAAGCCTCCGGCGATCGCGCAGTCGATCTCGCCGCTGACGATCTGCTGCGCCGCCGTGATCACGGCTTGCGCGCCGGAGCCGCAGACTCGGTTGACCGTCATAGCGGGAGTCGAGATCGGCGCGCCGCCGCCCAGGGCCGCCTGCCGCGCCGGGTTCTGTCCGTTTCCCGCCTGAATCACATTGCCCATGACGACGCCGCCGATCTTCGCCGGATCGAGGCCGGAGCGTGTCAACACGGCCCGAACCGCCGTCGCGCCGAGCGCCGCCGCCGGAACGGATTTGAGCGAACCGTTGAAAGCCCCGATCGGCGTGCGCACGGCGCAGCAGAGCATAATGTCGCGTCGAGGCATGCCCTGCCTCCCTTCGTCAGCCCCCGGAGCAAACGTGACCGGAGCTGGCTCTCTTGCCTTCAATGACGCAGCAGGAGCCAATTGGTTCGATCCACAGCCCCGCCTCGGTCGAATTTGTGAGCGGCAAGGGCCGCGTCCATCGCGCCGCGACGCCGGAGGCCGGTCGAGAATGCAACGCCAAGGCCGTCCGGGGCGTTGAGCCTTAGCCAGACAAGCCCGCTCATCCGGCATCGGTCCCGCCCATGACGCTCGAAACGCCCATCTCGATCAAGCCATTTCGCGAACCCTATGCGTCGTCCGACGAGGCGGCCCTTGCGCAATTTCGCGCCTCCGCTCCCTCGGATCAGGCGCGCGCGGAGGAAAGAAATCTGGCGCACGAGCTTTTGCGCGTCATTCGCGGGAAAAGCAGCGGAGTCGTCGGGGTCGAGGACTTCCTGCAGGAATTCAAGCTTTCGTCGCGCGAGGGGCTGGCGATCATGGCCCTGGCGGAATCGCTGGCGCGGGCGCCCGACAATCCGACCGCCGATCTTCTGCTCGCCGACAAGCTCGCCGCCGGCGATTTCGGCCGCCACCGCGCCAGCTCCGACCAGCCCTTGATCCAGGCCTGCGCCTTTGCGCTTGGGATTTCCGCGCGCCTGATCGGGTCGGACTTTGCACCGCAGAATCTCGCGGCCGATCTGGCGCGACGGCTGGGCGCCCCGGCCCTGCGGGCGGCGGCCCGCCATGCGATCCGGCTGCTGGGCGGGCATTTCGTTTATGGCGAGACCATCGAGGACGCCCTGGCGCGCGCCAAGGAGCCGGCCGGCGGCCTCTTTCTTCATTCCTTCGACATGCTGGGCGAGGGCGCGCGCACGGAAGCGGATGCGCAGCGCTATTTCGACGCTTATGCGCACGCCATTCTGGCAGTCGGCGCAACGGCGCGGGGCGCCTCGCCCGCCGAGCGACCGGGTGTGTCCGTCAAACTCTCCGCGCTGGATCCACGGTATGAGGCTTTGTCCGCCGAGCGCGTGCTGAAGGCGCTTCCGCCCCGCCTGCTGGAGCTGGCGCGACTCGCCCGCGATCGCAATCTCGGCCTGACCGTGGACGCCGAGGAGGCCGACCGGCTGGAGCTGTCGCTCGATGTCATCGCCCGCGTCCTGCCCGACCCGTCCTTGCGCGGCTGGGACGGCTTTGGCCTTGCGGTGCAGGCCTATCAGAAACGCGCCTTGGCGGTGATCGACCATGTCGATGAATTGGCGCAACAATTCCGCCGCCGTTTGATGGTCCGGCTGGTGAAGGGCGCCTATTGGGACAGCGAGATCAAGCGCGCGCAGGAACGCGGCCTCGCGGATTTTCCGGTATTCAGCCGCAAGGCGATGACCGATCTCAATTTTCTCGCCTGCGCCCAGCGCTTGTTGATGGCCCCGACGCTTTATCCGCAATTCGCCACCCATAATGCGCTGACCGCCGCCGCCATTCTCCTGCGCGCGCCGGGCGACGCGAATTACGAGTTCCAGCGCCTGCACGGGATGGGCGAGGCCCTGCATGACGTTTTGCGCACACGCTTCGGGCGCCGTTGCCGGATCTATGCGCCGGTCGGGCCCCATCGCGATCTGCTCGCCTATCTGGCGCGGCGCCTGATCGAAAACGGCGCTAATTCCTCCTTCGTCGCCCGCGCAGCCGACCGCGCCGCGCCCGAAAACGCTTTGCTCGCCGATCCCTTCGATCTGCTCTCCGACGGTCGCGCCCGCCACAAACATCTGCGCAGGCCCGATGATGTCTTCCTGCCTTTGCGGCGAAACTCGCGCGGCGTCGAATTCGGCTGCCGCGACGAGCTCGCCGGCCTGCTCGCCGAGATCGCGCCGCATCGCGACGCGCGGATCGCGGCCACTCCCTCGGTCGCTTGCACAGCGGCCGCGCGCGAAACCTATTCGCCGATCGACGGCGCCGCCATCGGCTCCGTCGTCGAGGCGGATCGGGCGGCGGCCGATCTCGCCTTCGCCGCGGCGCAAAAGGTCTTTCCGGCCTGGCGACGCACGCCGGTCGAAACGCGCGCGCTTATGCTGGAGCGAGCGGCGGATCGAATCGAAGAGCGGCGCGGGGCGTTGATGGCTCTGCTGCAAAACGAGGCGGGCAAGACGCTCGACGACGCGCTCGCCGAGGTCCGCGAGGCCGCCGATCTCTGCCGCTATTACGCAGGCCGGGCGCGGCTGGACTGCGCCGAACGGGCGATGCCCGCAGTCGCCGGCGAAGCCAATCGTTACACGCGCGGCGGACGCGGAACGTTCGTGTGCATCTCGCCCTGGAATTTTCCGCTGGCCATCTTCATCGGCCAGGTCGCGGCGGCGCTTGTCGCCGGCAATTGCGCGATCGCCAAGCCTGCTGAACAGACGCCGCTGATCGCCCGCCAGGCGATTGACCTGTTGCGGGCTGCGGGATGTCCCAACGGCGTCCTGCAATTCCTGCCTGGCGATGGCGCGCTCGGCGCGCGACTGATGGCCGACGAGCGGACGTCCGGCGTTGTTTTTACCGGCTCTTTCGAGACCGCGCAGGCGATTCACAGGAGTCTTGCCGACAGGAAGGGCGGCCTGATCCCCTTCATTGCGGAAACCGGCGGCGTCAACGCCATGATCGTCGATTCGACGGCGCTGATCGAACAGGTGGTCGATGACGCCATGACCTCGGCCTTTCGCTCCGCCGGCCAGCGCTGCTCCGCCTTGCGCCTGCTGTGTCTGCAGGAAGACATAGCGGAGCCGGCCCTGGCCATGCTGATCGGCGCCGCGCGCGAGCTTCGCGTCGGCGATCCCCGCCGGCTCGAAACCCATGTCGGGCCGGTGATCGACGCCGATGCGAAACGGCGCCTCGACGCCTATCTCGCGGAATGCGCGGCGACGGGAAAAACCTTGTTCGCAGGCGCGTCGCCGGCGGGCCATTATGTCGCGCCGCATATTGCCCGGATCGGCCGGCCGCGCGACCTGACGGCGGAGATTTTCGGCCCCGTCCTGCATGTGACGACCTGGCGCGCGGGAGATTTCTCAGCATTGATCGACGAAATCGCGGCCTCGGGCTATGGCCTCACAATGGGTCTTCACACGCGGATCGAAAGCCGGATCGCCGAACCGGCGGCGCGGGCGCCGGCCGGCAATCTCTATGTCAACCGCAACATGATCGGCGCCACTGTCGGCGCACAGCCTTTCGGCGGACACGGGCTTAGCGGAACGGGGCCCAAGGCCGGCGGGCCCGACTATCTTCGTCGTTTCCTTCGCGAAACCAGCGTGGCCGTCAACACGGCCTCGTTCGGCGGCGACGCCGGCCTGCTGACGCAGGAGGATTGACGCGGGCCGCCGAGCGCCTGGGCGACGAAATGAAACCCGCCGCCGGCTTGTCGGTTGTTTCAACAGGCGGATGGACCGCCGACCGGGAGGCGCGATGAACCTTCCCTTGTCATCGCGGGCGAATTCGACGCCGGAGCGCGGCGCTGAAGTGCAGGCCGATGTCCGTTTCCTTTATGGAACCGAGGCCCTCGCGCTACTGCCCATTCTCCAGCGCGAGCGCGACCTTGCCGCCGGCCTCAATACGGCGGGCTTCATCTCCGGCTATCGCGGCTCGCCGCTCGGCGCGCTCGATCAGACTCTGTGGCGCCGCGCCGCCGAGCTGAAGGCGCATCATGTCCATTTCGAGCCGGGGCTGAACGAGGAGCTGGCCGCAACCGCGGTCTGGGGCTCGCAGCAGGTCAATCTGTTCGAAGGCGCGCTCTACGACGGCGTGTTCGCTCTATGGTACGGCAAGGGCCCAGGCGTCGACCGCTCGATGGACGCGCTGAAACACGCCAACGCTGCCGGAACCTCGCGTTTCGGCGGGGTTCTGGCGGTTGCCGGCGACGACCATGCGGCGCGCTCCTCCACCCTGCCGCACCAGAGCGAACATATGTTCGCGGCGGCGATGATCCCGGTGCTCAACCCGTCGAGCGTGCAGGAGATCCTCGATTTCGGCCTGCATGGCTGGGCGATGTCGCGCTATTCGGGCTGCTGGGTCGCGCTCAAGGCGACCGGCGACACGGTTGAAAGCTACGCCAGCGTTTCGGTCGATCCCTTCCGCGTGCAAAGCATCATTCCCGCAGACTTCGCTCTGCCGGCGGACGGCGTGCATATTCGCTGGCCGGACACGCCGCAGGCGCAGGAGTTGCGGCTACAACACGTCAAGGTCTATGCCGCCATGGCTTACGCGAGAGCCAATCGGCTGGATCGCATCGTGCTCGACAGCCCGGTCGCGCGTCTGGGCATTGTCTCTACCGGAAAATCCTATCTCGACGTCCGCCAGGCGCTTGATGACCTTCATATCGATGAGGCCCGCGCCGCCGAAATCGGGCTGCGGCTCTACAAGGTCGGAATGAACTGGCCTCTCGACGCCGAAGGCATGCGGCAATTTGCGCAAGGGCTCGAAGAAATCCTGGTCGTCGAGGAAAAACGCCAGCTGATCGAATATCAATTGAAGGAGCATCTCTACAATTGGCGCGACGACGTGCGCCCGCGGGTGATCGGCAAATATGCCGACGAGGGCGAATGGGAGGCGCCTCTGCGCGACTGGCAATTGCCGGCGGCCGGCGAATTGACGCCGACCATCATCGCTCGCGTCATTGTCGACCGCATCGCGCGTTTCCACCGCGACGAGGCGCTCGAGACCCGGCTGGCGCTGCTGGCCGCCAATGAGGCCCGGCCCCAGGCGCTCAAATCCCTGCCTTTGCGCCAGCCTCATTATTGTTCCGGCTGCCCGCACAACACCTCGACCACCGTCCTGCCGGAGGGAAGCCGGGCGATGGCCGGGATCGGCTGTCATTACATGGCGACCTGGATCAGCGCCGACACCACACAGACTTTTTCGCAAATGGGCGGCGAAGGCGCACCCTGGATCGGTCAGGCGCCCTTTACCAGCACGCCGCATGTCTTCGCCAATCTCGGCGACGGCACCTATCAGCATTCCGGCCTGCTGGCGATCCGCGCCGCAGTCGCGGCGCGAACGCCGATCACCTATAAAATTCTGTACAACGACGCCGTCGCCATGACCGGCGGCCAAAAGGTCGAAGGCGCGCTCACCGTGCCGATGATCGCGCGGCAATTGCTCGCCGAGCGAGTCGCCCGCGTCGTCGTCGTCACCGACCAGCCACAGAAATATATCGGCGCCGGGCTATTGCCGCGCGAGGTGGAGACGCGCGACCGTCGCGACCTGCTGAAGGTCGAAAAAGATTTGAGAAAAATCTCCGACGTCACCGCGATCATCTATGACCAGACCTGCGCCGCCGAAAAGCGTCGCCGCCGTAAACGTAACGAATATCCCGATCCCGCCATCCGCGCCTTCATCAACGAGCGCGTCTGCGAGAATTGCGGCGACTGCTCGGCGCAGTCCAACTGCATGGCGGTTGTCCCGGTCGAGACCCCCTTTGGCCGCAAGCGGCGGATCGACCAATCCGCCTGCAACAAGGATTATTCCTGCATCGAGGGCTTCTGTCCGAGCTTTGTCACCGTCCACGGCGGCGGGCTTCACCGCGCGAAGGGAGGCGGCGACCCGGACTGGATTGCCAGCCTGCCCGAGCCCGAACCGGCGCCGCTCGCCGAGCCATGCAGCATTCTCATCGCGGGCGTCGGCGGCACGGGCGTGGTGACGCTCGGCGCGCTGATCGGCGCGGCCGCCGCGCGCGAGGGCAAGAATGTCACCGCGCTCGATATGGCCGGTCTGGCGCAGAAGGGCGGGCCGGTGACGACCCATATCCGGATCGCGCCGGCGACGACGGAATTGCACGCCACGCGCATTGCGTCGGGCGAAACGGCGGTGCTGATCGGCTGCGATCTGGTGGTTTCGGCCTCGCCCGACACGATCTTCAAATTGCGGCCGGATTTTACCCGCGCCGTGGTCAATAATGATTTCTCCATTACCAGCGAAATCGTCCGGACCTTCGCCGCCGAGGCGCGGACCGGCGATCTCGACGCTTTTCCGGATCCGGTCTATCCGCATGAGGAGATGGAAAGCGTGATCGCTGAGGCCTGCGGGCCGGGGCGCGCCGAATTCCTTCCGGCGGCCCGGCTCGCGACAGCGCTGATCGGCGATTCCATCGCCACCAATCCTTTCCTGCTCGGCTTCGCCGTTCAGAAGGGCCTGCTGCCGCTCTCGACCGCGTCGATCCTTCAGGCCATCGAAGACCATGGCGTCGCCGTTTCGCAAAATCGGCTGGCCTTCAACTGGGGACGGCGGGCGGCGCATGATTTCGCAGCAACCGCCAAAGCCGCCGGGCTGGATGACGAAAGCAAAGCGGAAGAACCGCTCGCCGGGCGGCCTCTGGACGCCATGATCAAGGCCCTGGCGGCGGAGCTGAGCGATTACCAGAATGCGGCGTTATCGGCGCGTTTCCTGGCGCGCGTGGCGGACGTTGCGGCGGTGGAGCGGCGGCTCGATCCGGCGAGCGAAAAGCTCACCCGCGCCTTCGCGCTTGGCCTCTACAAGCTGATGGCGGCAAAAGACGAATATGAGGTCGCGCGGCTTTATGCGCGGCCTGAGTTCCTGCAAAAGCTGCGCGCGACGTTCGAGGGCGACTTCACTCTGTCCTTCTATTTCGCGCCGCCAATTCTCGCTTCGGCCAGCGAGAGCGCGCACGGCCCCCGCA
This sequence comes from Rhodoblastus sp., assembly GCF_041915505.1. Lineage (GTDB taxonomy): Bacteria > Pseudomonadota > Alphaproteobacteria > Rhizobiales > Beijerinckiaceae > Rhodoblastus. The sequence continues at coordinate 9,303 of NZ_JAYSBG010000015.1, forward strand.
AGCGGCGGTTCGGCGCCTGGGCGCTTCCGGCCTTGCGCCTGCTCGCCGCGCTGCGCTTCCTGCGCGGAAGCTGGCTCGACCCGTTCCGCTTCTCGCCCGACCGCAAGCTGGAGCGCGGATTGCTGCGCGACTATGAGCAGATGATGAGCGACGTCGCGGCGCGGCTCTCGGCGGCCAATCTCGATGTGGCTGTGGAGCTGGCGGCCTTGCCGCAACGCATGCGCGGCTATGGTCCCGTCAAGGCGCGCTATGTCGCGCAGGCGCGAAAACGGCAGGCCGCTCTCAGAAAATTGTTCGACGAGGCGGCGACGACAGAACAGCCATCCATCGCCGCGGCGGAATAAGGCCTGCGGCAGGTCGTCGCCCCTAGATCGTTTCGTTGTTTCATGGAAACAACGAAACGATCTAGATGTTTGTTTTGACGCGTTTTCTTAACGCGAACCGGTATCCGCTTCGCTCGAAAACGCTATAGGGTTGCGGCAATTCCCTTCGACGCTTTGCAACCGAATGGCGTTTCGCCGGTTGTCGCGGCATCGAAAGGGAGAATGGTCATGCCCCACCATTATACCGACATTTTCGTCGTGCCCGTGCCGATGAAGAATCTCGAGCTTTACCGCCAGCAGGCCGAAATGTTCACCCGGGTCTGGTGCGAGAACGGCGCCTTGTCCTGCGTCGAGCTAGAGGCGGACGACGTCCCTCCCGGAAAGCTGACCTCCTTTCCGCTAAGCGTCGATCTCAAGCCGGATGAAAAGGTTTTTGTCGGCTTGACCACTTACGAATCGCGCGAGAAACGCGACGAGGTCAACGCCAAGGCGATGAAGGACCCACGCATGACAGGCATGGACATGTGCTTCGACGGCAAGCGCATGATCTTCGGCGGTTTCAGGTCTTTCTACGGCGATTAGAGCCTACGGGCCGTAAGCCGCATCAAGGCGCGGCGGCGCCGCAGGTCCAGAGATATTGCGCGGCATAGGCGCGCCACGGGCGCCAGTTTTCCGCGCGCGTCAGCAATTTGCCCGGGCTTGGGCGCGCGCCGTCGTCGCCGGCCAGAGCGCGCCGCAGGCCAAGGTCTGCCGCCGGGAAAGCGTCCGGTTCGCGCAACAGCCGCATGGCGATATATTGCGCCGTCCAGTCGCCGACGCCCGGCAGCGCGCGCAGCAGCGCCTGCGCGTCCTCAGGCGAGCGCGCGGCCGAGAAAAGGTCGGGTGAGCCGGCGGCCGCCGCCGCCATTTTTTTCAGGCTTTCCGCCCGCGCGCGGGTCAGCCCAACGCCGGACAGATCGGCCTCGACCAGCGCCGCCGGCTCCGGGAAGACATGGGTCAGCGCGGGATCGAAGCAACACAGCTTTTCGCCGAAGCGCTCCGTCAGCCGCGCCGCCAGCCGAGCGGCCCCAGCGACCGTCACTTGCTGCCCGAGAATCGCTCGCGCCGCCATTTCGAACCCGTCCCAGGCGCCCGGCAGGCGCAGACCGGGTCGAAGGGCCACCAGCGGCGCCAGCGTGGAATCCTTCGCCAGATCGAGCGCAACCGCCTCGGGATCGGCGGCGAGGTCGAAAACCCGGCGCAGCCGCGCGATGACATTGGGCAGAGCCGAGAGCTTCGGAAAACGCAGGCTCACCCGGAGCGCGGCGCCCTCCGTCGGCTCGACGGAAACGATTCCGTGTTCGCCCTGCAACGAAATCGTGCGCCGATAGACGCTCCCCTCGATGGTCTCGACCCCCGCGATCAGGCGCGCGCCGAGAAAGGACAGCATCGCCGGCCAGTCATAGGGCGGCTTGTAGCGCAGCAATATTGTCGTCTCGCCCGCCGCTTTTGCGCCGCCCGCATCGGCGGCGCCCGCGCGGCGCAGCGCCAATGGCGGGCGGCGGTAGAGGGCCTGAAAGGTCTCGTTGAAGCGGCGCAGGCTGCCGAAGCCCGACGCCAGCGCGACCTCGGTCATCGGCAGCGTCGTTTCATGGATCAATTGCTTCGCCAGCAGGACGCGCCGGGTCTGGGCGACGGCGATCGGCGAGGCCCCGAGCGTCGCCGCGAACAGGCGGCGCAGATGGCGGGCGCCGATTCCGAGGCGCTCGGCCAGCCGCTCGACCGGCGCTTCGTCGAGCGCGCCCAGCTCGATCAAGGCCAGCGCTCGTGAAACGCTGTTGGAGGTCCCACGCCAGGCGCCGAGGTCCGGCGCGGTCTCCGGACGACAGCGCAGGCAGGGCCGGTAGCCCGCCTCCTGCGCCCCGGCGGCGCTGGCGAAGAACTCGACATTTTCGCGCCTCGGCGTCCGCGCCGGGCAGATCGGGCGACAATAGATCCCGGTGGTTTTGACGCCGGTGAAGAAGCGGCCGTCAAAACGCGGGTCGCGCGCGCAGATAGCGCGATAGCAGGCGTCATGATCGATATCCATGATGCCCATTCTGCGCCTGTTGCAGCAAAAAATCTCGCGGTTTTCGGACTCGTCCGTCGCGCCTTCGATGTCCGAAAACCGCCGGATTTCTCGGGACGGATCGGCTATTGTCGCCTTATGTCGGAACATCGTCTTTTCCTTGAATATGCCTCGACGCCGGTCGGCGTGCTGCGCCTCGTGACCGATGCGGATGGCGTTCTGCGCCGGCTCGACTGGGGCGAGGACGACCGGCGGCAAGTTGCGAGCCGAGCGAAGTTCGCGCCGCATCCCGGCGTCTCCGAGGCGCATCGCGCGCTCAGGGCCTATTTCGACGGCGACCTCGCCGTCCTCGCGGAATTGGCGGCGCAGCCGGAGGGAACCGAGTTCCAGCGCCGGGTCTGGACGACGCTGCGCGAGATACCGGCCGGCGCGACCGCGAGCTATAGCGAAATCGCCTCGCAGGTCGGGCGGAAGCAGGCAGCGCGGGCGGTGGGCATGGCCAATAATCGCAATCCCGTCGCCATCGTCATTCCCTGCCACCGGGTGATTGGCGCCAATGGCGCGCTGGTCGGTTACGGCGGCGGGCTTGATCGCAAGCTCTGGCTGCTGCGCCACGAAGGCGCGCTATTTTAGACCTTCCTCAAAGCCCGCGCGACGCGGGACGCCGGCTCGCGTCCCAGCACGCCGCTGATCCAGTTCGCGCAATCGACCAGTTTCGGCAGATCGAGCCCGGTCTCGACGCCTGAGCCTTGCATCAGCCAGGCCAGATCCTCGGTGGCGAGATTGCCGGCCGCGCCCAGCGCATAGGGGCAGCCGCCGAGTCCGCCAACCGAGGAATCAAAAGCCGCCATCCCCATTTCCAAGGCCGCCCAGACATTAGCGGCCGCCATGCCGTAGGTATCGTGGAAATGGCCGGCGAGATTTTCGAGCGGAATTTTTTCCGCGACGGCTTCGATCATGCGTTTGGCCGCAAGCGGCGTCCCTACCCCGATCGTGTCGCCAAGGCTGATTTCATAGCAGCCCACATTGAACAGGCGTTCGGCGACGCGAGCCACGGCGGCGGGCGCGATTTCGCCCTCATAGGGACACCCTAGCGCGCAGGAGACATAGGCGCGGGTCCTGACCCCTGCCCGTTTCGCCGCGTCCAGGACCGGTTCGAACCGCGTCAGGGATTCCTCTATGGAGCAATTGATGTTCTCGCGGCTGAACGTTTCCGAAGCGGTGGCGAAGACCGCGATTTCATTCGCGCCGGCGTCCATGGCGGCTTCAAAACCCTTGAGATTGGGCGTGAGCGCCGAATAGGTCACATCCGGCGCCCGCCGGATCGCTCGCATCACTTCCGCTGCGTCGGCGAGCTGGGGAATTTTCTGCGGCGAGACAAAAGAGGTCGCCTCGATATGGCGGCAGCCGGCGGCGGCCAGCCTTTCGATCAGTTCGATCTTGATCGGAGTTGCGACGAAAGCGCTTTCGTTCTGCAAGCCGTCGCGCGGACCCACTTCGACAATCTTCACGGCCTTGGGCAGCATCACGCCTCGGCCTCCCCGTCGTCTTGCGATTCAAACCTCAGCAGTTCCGCGCCTTCGCTCACCTGATCGCCGATCGCATAGAGGAAAGCGACCACGCGCCCCGCCGCGGGCGCCTTGATGACATGCTCCATTTTCATCGCTTCCATCGCCATCAGCGGCGCGCCTGTGGCGACGATCGTCTCGGGCGCGACGAAAAGGGCGACCACGCGGCCGGACATGGGCGCGCTCAACTCGCCGCGAGAATCGTGTTTCGCAGCCGTATGGCCGAGCGGATCGACAAAATGAAAAGTCGATCTTTGGCCGCCCACGAAAATGGTCCAGTCGGCGCCCACCGCGATTGCGGTCGCCGCAAAGCGCCGGCCGTCGATGTCGACTGCCATCCTGCCGTCGCCGTCCTGCTCGGCACAAGCGGCGACGGCCGTGTCGCCGCAGGACAAAGCGAAATTTTCGCCGCGCGCCAGCGCCCGCACGACATAGGGCTGGCTCGCGCACAGGAAAGTCAGCAAGCGCGGCTCCTCGCCATTGAGCCGCCAGTTGTCGCGCGCGTTCCATGGCGATGTGGGGTCGCTTACGCTGGGGGGCGTCGCTCTTTCCGACAGCAGCGCGGCCAAAGCCGCGACGAAGACAGCCTCCGCCGGCGGCGCCGCGTCGGGCGCGAAAAGCCGGGCGCTTTCGCGCCCGATGAGGCTGGCGCCAAGATCGGCCGCGGCGAATGAGGGGCTCGCGACCAGACGCGACAGGAAGGCGACATTGTTGGCGATTCCGACGATCCGAACTTCGGCGAGCGCCCGGCGCATCCGCGCCAGCGCGCGCTCGCGGCTGTCGTCATGGACGATCAGCTTGGCGATCATCGGATCGTAATGGGAACTGATCTCGTCGCCCTGCTCCACCCCGGCGTCGATGCGGAGGTGGGGGCCTTCCTGCGGCCACAGCAGGCCGACGAGCTTTCCCGTCGCGGGGAGGAAATCGCGCGCCGGATCCTCGGCATAGATTCGGGCCTCGATCGCGCATCCGCGCACAACAATGTCCTGCTGGCGCAGCGGCAGAGGCGCGCCGGCGGCAATGCGCAATTGCCATTCGACCAGATCGAGGCCGGTGACGAATTCGGTGACCGGATGTTCGACCTGCAGGCGCGCGTTCACTTCCATAAAAAAGAAACGGCCGTCCGGGGCGACGATGAATTCGACCGTGCCCGCGCCGACATAGCCGACGGCCTTCGCCGCCGCGACCGCCGCCACGCTCATCTCGCGCCGTCGCGCCTCGGAAAGGCCCGGCGCGGGCGCCTCCTCCACCACTTTCTGATGACGGCGCTGGACCGAGCAGTCGCGCTCGAACAGCGAGACATAGTCGCCGTAATCATCGCCGAAGATCTGGATCTCGATATGGCGCGCGCGCTCGATATATTTCTCGATCAGAACGCTTGCGTCGCCGAAACTCGCTATCGCCTCGCGACGGCAGGAGGCGAGCGCCGCATCGAAATCCGCCGGCGCCGCGACGAGCCTCATGCCCTTGCCGCCGCCGCCCAAAGCCGCCTTGATCAGCACGGGATAGCCGATGTAATCGGCTTCGCGTTTCAAGCGGACGGGGTCCTGGTCGTCGCCATGATAGCTCGGCGCCAACGGAACGCCCGCCGCCTGCATGAGCGCCTTGGCGCGGGACTTCGAGCCGAAAGCGCGCAAGGCTTCGAGCGGGGGACCGATAAAGACCAGACCGGCGGCGTCGCAGGCCTCGCGCAAGGCGGGATTTTCTGAAAGAAAGCCATAGCCGGGGTGGACGGCCTCGGCGCCCGCGGCTTTTGCGGCGGCGACGATCTTGTCGACAGCGAGATAGCTCTCCCGCGCCTCGGCGGGGCCGATGCGGATCGCCTCATCCGCCAGCCGCACATGTCGCGCCCGGGCATCGGCGTCCGAAAAAACAGCAACCGTCCCGATGCCGAGACGCCGAGCGGTGCGGATGATCCGGCAGGCGATTTCGCCGCGATTGGCGATCAGGATCTTGTCGAACAATTTCGGGTTCACGCGCGCCACCCCGGAGTCCTCTTTTCGAGAAAAGCGGAGATCCCCTCGCCTGCTTCCGCGCCGGCGCGGATTGTGGCGATGCGACGCGCCATGTCTTCGCTCAAGGCATCGTCCAGCGGACGATGGGCGATTTCACGCAACAGAAGCTTGGCGGAAGCCAGCGCCTCCGGGCCGCCTTGCGACAAGGCCGCCGCGATCTCCCCGACCTTCGCGTCGATCGCCTCAGCCGCCGCCAATTCATGGACCAGTCCGAGTTCTCGCGCCGCCGCCGCGTCGATGCGCTCGCCGGTCAGCAGATAGCGGGACGCCTGCCGCGCGCCGATGGCGCGCAGCACATAGGGGCCGATGACCGCAGGGATCAGGCCGATCCGGACCTCGGACGTCGCAAAAAAGGCGTCGGTCGAGGCGACGCAAATGTCGCAGGCGGCGGCGAGGCCCATGCCGCCGCCGATCGCGGCGCCATGAACGCGCGCGATGGTCGGCTTGCGAAGATCGGCGAGTTTGCGCAACAAGGCGGCGAGGCGCCGCGCGTCGTCCAGATTTTTTTCAGGTTCGGCTTCCGCGTAAGCCTTCATCCAGCCGAGATCGGCGCCGGCGCAGAAACTGGCGCCGCGCCCGGCCAAAACCACGACGCGGGATTGATCGTCCGACTCCGCTTCGCCCAAAGCCTCGGTCAATTCGGCGATCAATTCGGCGTTGAAGGCGTTGCGCCGCTCTGGCCGGTTCATCCACAAAGTGACGATCCCGCCGGCGCGCTCGATCTCCACATTCGCAAAAGCCATCCTGGCCTCCTCACATGCGGAACAAGCCGAATTTCGTCGGCGCCGCCGGAGCGTTGAGCGCCGCAGATAGCGAGAGGCCCAGCACGCGACGGCTTTCGGCCGGATCGATCACACCGTCGTCCCACAATCGGGCGGAGGCGTAAAAAGCGCTGCCCTGCGTCTCATATTGCTGGCGGATCGGCGCTCGAAAACACTCTTCGTCCTCCGCGCTCCAGCTTTCGCCCTTGGCTTCCAGCGCGTCGCGGCGCACTCTGGCGAGCACGCTCGCCGCCTGTTCGCCGCCCATCACCGATATGCGGCTGTTTGGCCAGGTCCAGAGGAAGCGCGGCGCAAAAGCGCGGCCGCACATAGCGTAATTTCCGGCGCCGAAGGAGCCGCCGATCAGCATGGTAAGCTTGGGAACCTGAACCGTCGCGACGGCGGTGACCAATTTGGCGCCGTCGCGGACGATGCCGGAATTCTCGACCTTGCGGCCGACCATGAAGCCGGAGATGTTCTGCAGGAAAATCAGCGGAATGTTGCGCTGCGCGCAAAGCTCGATGAAATGCGCGCCTTTTTGCGCCGATTCCGCGAACAGGATGCCGTTATTGGCGATGAGCCCGACCGGGTAGCCGTAAAGCTCGGCGAAGCCGGTCACCAGAGTGGCGCCAAAAAGCGCCTTGAATTCGTCGAAGCGAGAGCCGTCGACAATGCGGGCAATGACCTCGCGCACATCGTAAGTCTTGCGCGGATCGGTCTCGACGATCCCGTAGATTTCCTCCGGGTCGTAGAGCGGCGCCTCGCCGGCGCCAAGCAGGAGGCCGATAGTCTTGCGGCGATTGAGATGGGCGACGATTCCCCGCGCCAAAGCGAGCGCATGGGCGTCATTTTCGGCAAGATAATCCGCGACCCCGGACAATTTGGCATGGACCTCGGCGCCGCCCAATTCCTCGGCCGTGACGGCCTCGCCGGTCGCCGCCTTGACCAGCGGCGGGCCGCCGAGGAAAATCGTGCCCTGATTGCGCACGATAATGGTCTGATCCGACATGGCGGGGACATAGGCGCCGCCAGCCGTGCATGAGCCCATCACCACCGCGATCTGGGGAATGCCTTTCGCCGACATATTGGCCTGATTATAGAAGATGCGGCCAAAATGATCGCGGTCCGGAAAAACCTCGTCCTGCATCGGCAGGAAGGCGCCGCCGGAATCGACAAGATAGATGCAAGGCAGAAAATTCTGCTCGGCGATCTCTTGCGCGCGCAGGTGCTTCTTGACCGTCAACGGATAATAGGTCCCGCCCTTCACGGTCGCGTCATTGGCGACCACCATGCACTCAACGCCCTCGACGCGACCGATTCCGGCGACCAATCCGGCGGATGGCGCGGCGTCGCCATAAAGGCCGAGGGCGGCGAACTGGCCGATTTCGAGAAAGGGCGAGCCGGGATCGAGCAAAGCGGAGATGCGATCGCGCGCCAGCATTTTTCCGCGCGCGCGATGGCGGTCTTGCGCCGCGCCGCCGCCGCCCTGGCGCGCTTTTGCCGCGATCTCGCGCAATTCGGCCGTCAGCTTGCGCATGGCGGCGCTTCTGCCGAGAAAATCCTCGGACCTGAGATCGATCGACGTTTTCAGCACGACCATTGGCGGCCTCAGGCGGTTTCGGACATGAGTTCGCGCCCGATCAGCATGCGGCGGATTTCCGACGTGCCGGCGCCGATCTCATAGAGCTTGGCGTCGCGCCACAGCCGTCCGGCGGCGATCTCATTGGTGTAGCCGATTCCGCCAAGGCACTGGATACATTCGCCGGCCATCCAGGTCGCCTTTTCGGCGGCATAGAGAATGGCGCCCGCCGCATCCTTGCGCAGGGAACGCGAATGGCTCGCGCGGTCGCACGCCGCGCCGACGGCATAGACATAGGCGCGGGTCGCGGCCCAGGTCGTGTACATGTCGGCGAGCTTGCCCTGCATCAGCTGGAAATCGCCGATTTTCTTCCCGAACTGCCGGCGCTGGTGGAGGTAAGGCAGGACGAGATCCATGCAGGCGGCCATGATGCCAAGCGGACCGCCGCATAAAACCGCGCGCTCGTAATCGAGGCCGGACATCAGAACTTTCGCGCCATGGCCGACGCCGCCCAGCACATTGTCTTCGGGGATTTCGCAATTGTCGAAAAAAAGCGGAAAGGTATTGGAGCCGCGCATGCCGAGCTTGTCGAGATGAGGCCCGTGCGAAAAACCCGCAAACGTCTTTTCGACCAGGAAGGCGGTGACCCCTTTGGCTCCGGCCGATGGATCGGTCTTGGCATAGACCACCAGAATGTCGGCGTCGCCGCCATTGGTGATCCACATCTTGGAGCCGTTGAGAACGTAGCTCGCGCCCTTCTTCTCCGCGCGCAGGCGCATCGACATGACATCCGAACCAGCCTCGGGCTCCGACATGGCCAGCGCCCCGACCTTTTCGCCCGAGATCAGTCCGGGCAGATATTTCGCCTTTTGTTGGGACGAGCCGTTGCGGCGGATCTGGTTGACGCAGAGGTTCGAATGGGCGCCATAAGACAAGGCGACGGCGGCGGAGGCGCGCGAAATCTCCTCCATGGCGACAATATGGGCGAGATAGCCCATGCCGGCGCCGCCCTCCTCCGGGCCGACGGTGAGGCCCAGCAGGCCGAGCGCGCCGAATTTTTTCCAGAGATCGGCGGGAAAGAGATTGTCGCGGTCGATTGCGGCGGCGCGAGGCGCGATCTCAGTCGCGGCGAAAGCGCGCACGCTGTCGCGCAGCAAGGCGATGTCCTCGCCGAGATCGAAATCGAGGCACGGAACGATCAATCGTCTCCCCCGGCCGCTTTTTTGCGGGGCGCAAGCCCCGTCGCTTTTGTGAAATATTGACGCGGGACGGAGGCGGCGTCAAACGCGGCTTCCGAGCCTCCCCATTTGGCCAAATGGGGAGCGCCTCACTCAAATCGAGGCTTGCGCTTTTCGATAAACGCCCGCACCGCCTCCTCGTGCTCGGGCGTCTTGTGCGCCAGGGCCTGAAACGAGGCGGAAAGCTCGAGCAGGCTTTCCAGCGACAGGCGCTGGCCCTCGCGCAACAGCTTTTTCGTCATGCGCAGAGCGGGACCGGGATTGGCGGCGATTTTTTGCGCCAAAGCGTGAGCCGCCGGCAAAAGCTGCTCAGGCGGCGTGACCGCGCTGACGAGGCCGCAGCCGAGCGCCTGTTCGGCGTCGATGGCCTCCCCGGTGAAGGCCATTTCCGCCGCCTTGGAGGCGCCAACCACGCGCGGCAGCAGCCAGGCGCCGCCATCGCCGGGGATGATGCCGATTTTGACGAAACTCTCGGCGAATGTCGCCGCGGTCGAGGCGAGGCGGATGTCGCACATGCAGGCCAGATCGCAGCCGGCGCCGATCGCCGGGCCGTTGACCGCGGCGATTGTCGGAACGTCGAGATGGTAGATCGCCAGCGGCAGGCGCTGGATGCCGCGCCTATATTCCTCGCGGATCTGTTCTGGCGGAATCGCCTCTTCCGCATAGCGGCGCATGTCCTTGACATTGCCGCCCGAGCTGAAGACGGGCCCGGCGCCGGTGATGACGACGGCCCGGACGCTCTCATCCGCCGCGATGCGCGCCGCCGCCGCGACGAATTCGTCCACCGCTTGATTTCCCGTGAGGGCGTTGCGCGTCTCCGGTTCGTCCATGGTCAGGGTGACGATCGACCCATTCCGCTCGACTCTCAGAAAATCCGCCATGATCCGCCGTCCGTTGGGAGCCCGGGCTCTTTTCGCGAGAGAAGCCCGCCGCCATATGAAAGCAGGCGTCGATCATAAAGCAAATTGGGACGACGTCCGAGGGAGGGCCAGATGCGGAGGGCAAGCCGCGCGGCGGAGCCCGGGAACCCACGCAATCGCTACGCCAGCGCGCGACGCAATGCGGACTGGACCATCGATCAGAACTGGCCGTCCTATTCGGCGCAGGAGCATGACCGCTGGCGACGGCTGTTCGAGCGCCAAGCGAAGCTGTTGCCCGGTCGCGCCTGCGAGGCTTTTCTCGAAGCCAAGGCCATGCTTGGTCTGTCCGCCGCCGGCATTCCCGATTTCGCGGATTTGTCCGATAGACTGTCGGCCTTGACCGGCTGGCGGGTCGTGCCCGTCGCCGGACTGATTCCAGATGATGCTTTTTTCGACCATCTCGCCAATCGTCGCTTCCCGGCCGGCGCCTTCATCAGGCCTGAAGCCGAGCTGGATTATCTGGAGGAGCCGGATGTATTCCACGACGTGTTCGGTCACGCACCCCTGCTCGCCAACCCCGTCTACGCGCGATTTCTCGAAGCCTATGGCAAAGGCGGGCGCCGGGCGCTGGAGCGCGGGCAATTGCACAACCTTGCCCGGCTCTATTGGTACACGGTCGAATTCGGCCTGATCGCCGCGCCCGAAGGACTGCGCATTTTCGGCGCGGGCATCCTGTCCTCGCCCGCCGAGACGATTTTTTCGCTTGAGGATTCTTCGCCGAACCGGATCGGCTTCGACCTCGAACGGGTAAGGACTGCGCATTTTCGGCGCGGGCATCCTGTCCTCGCCCGCCGAGACGATTTTTTCGCTTGAGGATTCTTCGCCGAACCGGATCGGCTTCGACCTCGAACGGGTGATGCGGACGAAATATAGGATCGACGATTTCCAGCAGACCTATTTCGTGATCGACAGTTTTGAAAAGCTGCTCCACGATTGCTACCAGGATTTCGGAACCCTTTACGACCGTCTCCGCGCCGCGCCGGATATCGACGCGCACGCGCTCATCGAGAACGACCGGATCATAACCAAACGCGATTTCCATTACTTCCAGGCAAAGCGCCGGCGCCCGACGCTCTAAACACCGCTGGATGAAACGTCAGCAGACGGCTGCCGCCGACGACCGGCGAATGCCGGATCTATCTCATGCGTTTCTGGGTCGAGAGTGGTATCGGCGGTGGGTTTGCGATGGCAGTTCGCCGAACAACGCGGCATAATCCTGCGCGAAATGGCCAAAGCGCCAGAAGCCCCAAAAAGTGGCGGCTTCAGTGACGGACGACGCCGTCCGCAGCGTCCGACGGACCCCGTTAAGCCGCACTGCGCGCAGAAATGTCGCGGGATTTACGTTCAACACATCCTGGAAGCAATATTGCAGCGTTCTGCGGCTGACCCCGAGAATCTGACATAACTCCGCCATGCTGGTCGGCTGCTCCGGGCGGCTGGTGATGGCTTCGCGGGCTTTGGAGACGATCGACCAACGGCGATTTGGCTCCATCGAATGGACCGCCATTTCGGCGTCTATGCTCGCCTCGATCAGCGCGGCGACGTTCGAAACAAGGCCATTGTAAAGTGTCGCCATAATCGGTCCATTGAGGAGCAAATGCGGCGACGCTTCCAAGATATCGATGACGCCCTTGATATATTCGCGCATCGTATGCGCGGCGGCCGGCTCCACCCGCGAAAGATGAGCAGACTCGAACTTTTCCATCCGGTGATCGTCATTCTCTCCCGGCAGCAGCTCCGAAAGCGCGTCGCGCGAAACCACCAGCCCCGCCATCACCATTTCCGTTGGAGAGAAGAATTCGAAACCGTTTCGACCGGAAAAAACGTGTAGCGCGTCGGGATGGTCTGGCATTCCACAGAATACGGCCGGCCCTTGCATCCGGAGCGGGAGCCCGATTGCAATCAGACTGGACGGGAGTTCGCCGCTCTGCAGCAAGGTTTGACCCGTATACTCACTGAAAATGCGACTTTCACCCAAACCGATCTCGGTCACAGTCCCGGCGAACTTGCCCGCCGACATTTGGGAATAAGTCTGATTCCAGCCGCGCAAGAGCGTCGCCTGTTGCTCGACATCGTCGCTAACGCCCGTGAACAAACGGCCGAGTCTTGGCTCGGCGGTTCCGGCGCAGGGAGAACCCAAGATCGAAGACATCATCATATACTAGCTGATTTCAGCTCTGCGACAATGCGCCACACTCCCGCGCGTTTCACTTGTGATCGAGCCTCTCCGGAGAGGCGTCGGCTGTGATGACGGCGCCGTCATTGCCGGTTTCGTCCTTGAGCGAAACGCCGCTGATGCGCCGCCGTCGCGACTCCTGGATCAAATAAAACAATTTGCTGGCCGCCACGTCATAGCTGAGGCCTTGCGGCCGAATGTTCGATATGCAGTTCCGGTCGGCGTCGGTGCGGCCAATACGCGGCTCAAAGGTCATATAGACCCCCAGGCTGTCGGGCGAACTGAGGCCGGGTCGCTCGCCGATCAGCACGACCACGAGCGACGCCCCGAGCAACTCGCCGATTTCGTCGCCGAGCGCCACGCGGCCCTGCATGGCGATGGTCGTGCGCGCCAATGTCAGGCCGGCGCTGTCGAGGCGCGGCAGCAGCACGTCGAGAAAGGGAACCGCATTCTGCTCGACGGCGAAGGCCGAGAGGCCGTCGACGATCACGAGCGCGACGTCCGGCCGCCCCTCGCCCGGCGAGGCGAAAGGCTCCAGCGCCTGACGCGAGGCGCCGTCGAGACGGCGGCCGAGGTCGGGGCGCTGGAGATAGGCGGCGCGGTCGGGAGCCGCGCTGTGGACCGCGATCGGATCGAGGCCGAGGGATTTGATCCCCTCGGCCAGGACGTCGGCGCGGAGGGCGCGATGGACAGCGTCGCGGGCGCGGGCGTGGTCGAACTGGAAATCCAGATGGGCCGAGGTCGGCAGGCTGGTGCCGGCGCGGCCGAGCCCGATGCGCGCCTGCGTATGCTGGCGCAATTGCCGCCAGGCGCTCGGGATGACAGGGGAATCCTTCATGATCGTCTCTCTCAGGCCAATTGCGCCAAAGCGTGCTGGATCGGCTTCGGCAAGGCGTCGCCGAGTCGCAATTGCGATCCCGGCTGGAAAATGCCGGCGCGCAGCAGCCAATCCTCGAATTCCGGCGCCGGCCGCAGGCCGAGAATTTTGCGCGCGTAAAGCGCGTCGTGGAACGAGGTGGTCTGGTAGTTCAGCATGATGTCGTCTGAGCCCGGAATGCCCATGACGAAATTCAAGCCTGCGGCGGCGAGCATGGTCAGCAACACGTCCATGTCGTCCTGATCGGCCTCGGCGTGATTGGTGTAGCAGACGTCGCAGCCCATCGGCACGCCGAGCAGTTTGCCGCAGAAATGATCCTCCAGCCCGGCGCGGATGATCTGCTTGCCGTTATAGAGATATTCCGGGCCGATGAAGCCGACGACCGTATTGACCAGCAGCGGCTTGAACTTGCGCGCGACCGCATAGGCGCGCGCCTCGCAGGTCTGCTGGTCGACGCCGTGATGGGCATAGGCCGACAAAGCCGAACCCTGCCCGGTCTCGAAATACATGACATTGTCGCCGAGCGTTCCGCGCTGGAGCGACAGGCCGGCCTCATAGCCCTCGCGGAGAATGTCGAGGCTGACGCCGAAGCTTTTGTTGGCGGCCTCGGTCCCGGCGACGGACTGGAACACCAGATCGACCGGCGCGCCGCGATTGATCGCCTCGACGCTGGTGGTGACATGGGTCAGCACGCAGGACTGGGTCGGGATCTCGTAACGCGAGATCGCTTCGTCGAGCATGTTCACCAGAGCGATCACCGCCGGAATGCTGTCCGAGGCCGGATTAATGCCGATGACCGCATCGCCATTGCCGAACATCAGCCCGTCGATCATGCTCGCCGCGATCCCGACCGGATCGTCGGTCGGATGATTGGGCTGGAGCCGGGTCGACATGCGCCCCGCCAGCCCGATCGTGTTGCGGAATTTCGTCACCACCCGGCATTTGCGGCTGACCAGGACGAGATCCTGCACGCGCATGATTTTCGAGACCGCCGCCGCCATTTCGGGCGTCAGCCCTGGCGCCAAGGCCGTCAGCGCGGCCTCGTCGGCCTCGTCGGACAGCAGCCAGTTGCGGAAATCGCCGACGGTGAGATGACTCACCGTCGCGAAGGCTTTCGCGTCATGATCGTCGACGATGAGGCGCGTGACCTCATCGTCTTCGTAGGGGACGACCTGCTCCTGAAGGAACACCTTCAGGGGCAGATCGGCCAGCGCCATCTGGGCCGCGGCGCGCTCGGTGTCGTCCGCGGCGGCGATTCCGGCGAGATAATCGCCGGAACGCGCCGGGGAAGCCTTGGCGAGGAGGGACCTGAGATCGCCGAAGCGATAGCTTTTCCCTCGAACGGAATGGGTGAATTCCATGCTCGATCCTGCTCCCGTTCGACGCTTACTTCGTTGCTGACAGAGCCGCGCCGGCTTTCACGTCCACGGCCAGTTCTTCCGGCGACTCGATCATCGTGTCGAGCGGCGCCTCTTCGCGACGACGGCGCGTCGTCAGGAAGTAGATATAGGCGATCGCGACCATGACGAGGAAGACGCCGGTCACCAGAAGATTGTAATAAACCATGGCGACGAGCGAGATCAGCGCGCAGCCGAGCGCGATGGCCGGGAAGATCGGATAGAACGGCGTCTTGTAGGGCCGCTCCATGTTCGGCTCGCGCTTGCGCAGCGTGAACAGCGCCAGCATGCTGACGATATACATCACGATGGCGCCCAGAA